>CAZKNC010000120.1:0-5079 GCA_964553935.1 uncultured Planctomycetia bacterium
GATAAAGCGGGTCGATCGGGATGCAGTGCCCTCCCAAACCCGGTCCCGGGTAGAAGGCCATGTAGCCGAACGGCTTGGACTTGGCCGCCTCGATCACTTCCCAGACGTTGACGCCGAAGCGATGGCACATGAGTGCGAGCTCATTGACGAGCCCGATGTTGACGGCCCGGAACGTGTTCTCCAGCAGTTTGACCATCTCGGCCACATCCGGAGAGGAAACCGGCACCAGTTTCGGAATGATCTGCCCGTACAGCAGCTGGACGGCTTTCCGGCACGCGGTCGTCACCCCGCTGATGACCTTGGGGATCGTTTTGGTGTTGTAGACCCGATTGCCCGGATCGATCCGCTCCGGCGAGAAACCGAGGAAGAAATCTTTTCCGACTTTCAGGCCGGTGGCCTGCAGCATCGGCAGGATCACTTCGCGGGTCGTGCCCGGGTAGGTCGTGGACTCCAGGATGATGACCTGGTGCCGGTGCAGGTGCTTGGCCAGCGCTTCGGTGGAGCTGATGATGAACGACATATCCGGGTCCCGGCTTTTTCTCAAGGGGGTCGGCACGCAGATCATCACCGCGTCCAGCTCCTGCAGAACCTCGTATCGATTCGTCGCGGAAAGCAGGCGCCGCTTCACCAATCCAGCCAGTTCCGCACTGGAAATATCGGTCACGTAGGAACGGCCCGCGTTGAGGTTTCGGACCCGGCCGGCATCGACGTCGATCCCGGTCGTCTTAAAACCGGCCTTAGCGAACTCAACGGCCAACGGCAGACCGACATAGCCCAGCCCGATAATGCCGATCCGGGCCGAACGCTGATTGATCTTGCGAAGGAAAGATTCAGGGAGTTTTTTCGGCATGGAAGCGGCTATTCTAGCACAGGAAAGCCCGGACCGCCTCTTCCCAGGGCCTTAAACCGGAGCCGCAAAGAGCGGCAAAACGCCCGCAATCCAGATGGCTCTGAACCGGACGCCGGGCCGGCCGGCCTAAATCGGCCCAGCGTGTCTCGCGGATGAGCGAGCGCGGCTTGCCCAGCAGATCGGCGATCCATTCCGCCACCTGCAGGCGGCTGGCTCCGCCCCGATTGGCCAGATGAAAAATGCCGTGCAAAGGCCCGCCGGGCCGGGCCCCAGCTCGATCCCGCTCTAAAAACCGGATCAGTTTTGCGATGCCGTCGGCCAAATCCACCGTATACGAAGGGGAATTGACCTGATCGCTGACCGCCGGAACGGTCTCGTTCGCTCGGAACTTCCGGGCCGCTAAGCTCACAAAGTTATCCCGTCGGGATCCGAACAAGCCGCTCACCCGAACGATCAAACCCGCAGGAACCAGAGAAAGAACCCGCCGCTCCCCTTCCAGTTTGGACCGTCCGTACACGTTGATGGGATTCGGCGCGTCGGTTTCCCGGTACGGCCGGTCCAAGGCGCCGTCAAAAACATAATCGGTGCTGATGCCCATCAGCGCGGCGCCGGAACCGGCACAGGCGGAAGCGACCTGTTCGGTCGCTTCAACGTTAAGCCGGCGGGACGCTTCCGGATCCCTTTCGCAGGCATCGACGTCGGTCATGGCGGCCGCGTGCAGGACCAGATCGGGCTTGAGCCGTTCGATCCCGCGCCGAGCAGCCGAATCCTCGGTGAGATCCCTCTGCTCAACGCTCCAGCCGGCGGGCCGGTTTTCCGGCAGCCGCCGGGACCAGGCCGTCACTTCATGCTCGGGGCTGAGCCGACGGCAGAGGTCGCTGCCCAGCAAACCCGTTCCGCCCGTAATCAAAATCTTCATTTCCGCTGTTTCAGAGGTTTCCACCAAGCTTCATGCGCGCGGTACCACTGCAGGGTCTTCTCAAGACCCTCTTCAAAGCGATAGCGGGGAGCCCAGCCCAGCGCCCGCACCTTATGAGAGGAAATCGCATACCGCCGATCGTGTCCCAGCCGGTCGGTCACATGATGAACGAGTGTTCGGGGTTGACCCGTCCGCTCCAGGATCCAAGCAGCCGCATCGAGATTCACGCGCCGATCTCCGGAACCGACGTTGTAGACCTGGCCCACCTCTCCCCGTTCCAGGATCAGCCCAATCGCCTCGCAGAAATCCTCGACGAACAGCCATTCCCGGGTGTACAGACCATCGCCGTAAAGAGGGAGCGGCTTGCCTTCCAGCGCGTTCGTGATCAGGAGCGGAAGGAATTTTTCCGGGAATTGGTACGGCCCAAAATTATTGGAACCGCGAACCACCAGCGCTGGAACGGAATAGGTCGCGTGATAGGCGCGGACCAGATGATCCGCCGCCGCTTTGCTGGCCGCGTAAGGGCTGTTTGGAAGAATCGGACTCTCTTCGGCGGCTTCTCCATCCTCCAGGGAGCCGTAGACCTCATCGGTGGAGATCTGGACAAAACGCCGCACGTGGCCGTGCCGAGCGGCTTCCAGCAGCGCGCAGGTTCCCTGAACATTCGTTCTCAAGAACACCGCGGCATCGGCAATGGAACGATCGACGTGGGTCTCCGCGGCGAAATGAACCACCGCGTCGCATCCGCGCATCGCTTCTTCCACGACCGGAGAATCGGCCACATCGCCGCGGAGAAACCTGTACCGGGGAGAAGATTCCAGTTCTTTAAGGTTGGCGGTGTTGCCGGCGTAGGTCAGTTTATCCAGGTTCACCACCTCGAGCGCGGGATCCTTGGCAAGAATCCACCGGATGAAGTTGGACCCGATAAACCCGGCTCCACCCGTGACCAGCAAGCGGGCCATCGTCAGCCGGACTGCTTGGCGACCAATCGGCTCGCCCGATGGAGCGATTCGAACGTCCCGCAGTCGGACCACCAACCGCGCAAAACGCTGCAGGCCATCTGTCCGCGGCGGATGTAGGCGTTGTTCACGTCGGTGATCTCCAGCTCGCCGCGGCGGGAGGGCTTCAGGGTCTTGATGATATCGAATACCTGCGCGTCGTACATGTAAATGCCGGTCACGATGCAGTCCGACTTCGGCCGGCGCGGCTTCTCTTCAATGGCCGTCACCCGCCCTTTGCGGAACACCGCCACGCCGAAGCGTTCCGGATCCGGCACTTTCTTCAGCAGGATGCGCGCCCCCTCTTCTTGGCGGCGGAAAGCTTCCACGTAAGGACGGATGCCTTTCTGCAGAATGTTGTCTCCCAGCGCCACGACGATCTTGTCGCCGGCGGCGAAATGCTCCGCCAGACCCAGCGCCTCGGCGATGCCGCCTTCCCCCTTTTGATAGGTGTAGTTGACGTGCTTCAGGCCGAACGCCGAGCCGTTGCCGATCAGGCGCAGGAAATCGCCGGCGTTGCTGCCTCCGGTCACGATCAGGATGTCCCGAATCCCGGCATCCACCAAGGTCTGCAGAGGGAAAAAAATCATCGGGCGATCGTAAACCGGCAGCAGGTGCTTGTTGGTGATGGTCGTCAGCGGCCGCATCCGGCTTCCCAGCCCACCCGCGAGAATAACGCCTTTCATCCGATCATTTCCTCCAATCAAAGGGGATCGAAGCATCGTACGGGTCGGCCCGGTACTCATCCGGCGTTTCATAGTTGTAGGGGAACGTCGGAATGTTCATGATCATCGATTCCCGGTCCGGGTCCGCTCCCTTGAAGCCGTGGTACACGCCGATTGGAATCTTCACCAGGAACGGATCCCCCGGCGTCAGGATCCATTCGTTCGTCCAGCCGAAGGTGGGAGAATCCTTCCGGATATCGTACAGGCCCACCCGCGCCTTGCCGACCAGGCAGACCCAATGGTCCGCCTGAAGCTTGTGGTAGTGCCAGGCCTTGACGACACCCGGCTTGGCGGTCGTCACGTAGACCTGCCCGAACCGTTCGAACAGGGCATCGTCCGTGCGAAGGATTTCCATCAGCCGGCCCCGATCATCCGGGATCACCTTCAAGGGCTTCACCTGTACTCCCGCGATCAAGGCCTGTTTCATCCGCGGCCGATCCCCGCGTAGCGGAAACCGAGCTTCTTCATCTCCTCCGGCGAGTAGAGGTTCCGCCCGTCCACCAGCACCGCCTGGCGCATCAATTTTCGAATCCGGCGAAAGTTCAGCTTCCGGAATTCCTCCCACTCGGTTACCAGCAGAAGGCAGTCGGCTTTCCTGGCCAAATCATAAGGATCTTTGGCCAGCCGGACGCGGTTCTTCAGAAGACGCCGCGCCTCCGGCATCGCCTGCGGATCGTACGCGGAAACTTCCGCGCCCGCCTGGCACAGCTGATCGATGATTTCCAAGGAAGGGGCGAACCGAAGATCATCGGTATCCGGCTTGAACGACAACCCCAGCAAGCCGATCCGCTTGCCGCGCAGGTTCCAGAGCAGACGGAAAAGCTTCTCCATCACGATCCGCTTCTGGCCTTCGTTCACCTCCCGGGTGGCCTTCAACAGGCGGAAATCGTACCCGAGCTTCTCCGCAATCCGGATGAACGCCTCCAGATCCTTCGGGAAACAAAAACCGCCGTATCCGATGCCGGCCTTCAGGAAGGAACGGCCGATCCGCGCGTCGAGGCCCATGCCCTGGGCAACCTTTTCCACGTCGGCGCCCACGCGGTCGCACACCACGCCGACCGCGTTGATGAATGAAATCTTCATCGCCAGAAAGGCGTTCGAGGCGTGTTTGATCAGCTCCGCGCTTTCGACATCGGTCACCACCAGCGGGGCCTTCAGCGGGCGGTAAAGCTCCTCCAGCAGCGCCCGAGCCCTCGGGGATCCGACCCCCAGCACGATCCGGTCCGGGTGGAGGAAATCATGAACCGCGGATCCCTCGCGGAGGAACTCCGGGTTGGAAGCGACGTCGAACTCCGCGTTCTTCCTGCGGGTGTGCTCGAGCACTTCCCGGACCCGCCGGCCGGTCTCCACCGGAACGGTGGATTTCTCAACGATCAGACGGTAGCCTTTGGCGTCGGCGATGATTTCCCGGACCACCTGCTCCACGGCGGTCAGATCCGCCTCTCCGGACTCCAACGGAGGAGTCCCCACCGCGATAAAGATCACGCGGCCGCGGCGGACCCCTTCGGAGAGGTTCTTGGAGAAATGGAGGCGTTTTTTTCGAAGGTTTTTTCGGATCAGGGATTCCAGACCCGGCTCGTAAAACCA
>CAZKNC010000121.1:0-5036 GCA_964553935.1 uncultured Planctomycetia bacterium
GTTAGCCAGCAACGTGCGAACCACATGGGCCGGCGAGTAATCCTGGAATTCCACCGAAACTTTGAAACGAACCCGGTGAGCAAACAGCAATTCTTCCAGATAGTGGCGAGCAAAAGCTCCCGCCGCCTGCACCGAGCGAGGATCTTCCATTAATCCGCGAGGGGTAAATAAACGGGCCATCAGCCGAAGGCAGAACCAGGCCGCTTCCCGAAGGAATGCGGGATCGGCCCGAAAGTGCCCAGGGTCGACGTACCGAATTCCCAACTGCTGCATACAGGCAATCTGTTTCTGCTTTTCTTGCGGCCCAAATTTCCAGCTGCTGAAATAGAATAGGACGCGGTCCGGCGTCAGATTGGAGTCCAGCAGAAAAACATCCCCATGCCCTGCTCCTTTGAAGGGCCCCTGAGCAAATCCATAAATAATCGGGGCAATCACTTCGGCCTCTTGGGGTTTTGGGCACGTCAGCGTGAATCCTCCACCGAATAAAATTCGAAACAGCGACTGGGTGCAGTAGGCCGCCGTTTTCAGTGGATTGCTGAGCGTAACGAAGCGAAGAAATTGTCGGCTCTTCCGGTTTACCTGCAGCATCCACTGAACCCCACGCGGAACGGAAGCGCGCCATGGAGAATCCGGCAGCTCCACTGGAACCAGCCGAACCGTTGTTTCCCGGCTCAAATGCTCCGCAATTCGAAGATAAAGCGTTTGGGCCAGCACGCCGGCCAAAAGCCGCATCTGGTAATACCGTTCCAGACCTTTTTCGTCGATGTCCTTTTCCAGCTGTTTGAAAGAGGGTGATCCACGCATGGGCTCAAATACTTTTTTGACTTCGCTATCGGAAACGAGATTGTTTTCCAACCAAAGGGAAAGGTACTGTTCTTCATTCAGCGGGTTTAGGCGAATGCGAGGGTTCAGCCGCTTCAGGAATGCCCGCACTGCCTTCCCAGGAGGCTCCGGAAATTCGCTGGAAGAGATGTCGCGGAACTGAAAAAACTGGATGGCGTCACATGCTCGAATTTCTTTCCAGCACAACAACGTTCGCCACCAGCAGGGTCGCTCAAATAATAGAATCATGCGGTGACTCCCGCTGTTTCGGGAAGCTCTTCGGACTGCAAACGCCAGAGCCGAACATAGATTCCGTTCTGCTGAAGAAGCTCGGCGTGAGTTCCTTTCTCCGCCAGCCGGCCCTGATCCAAAACCAGGATTTGATCCGCCCGGCATACCGTGGAAAGACGATGCGCGATGGCCAAAACGGTCCGGACACCCCGCTGTGCGTCCAACGCATCCTGAATCAATCGTTCAGACTCGCTGTCCAATGCGCTGGTGGCCTCGTCCAGAAGAAGAATTTCCGGTTGTTTGACCAATGCCCGCGCCAGCGCGATTCGTTGGCGCTGCCCTCCCGATAATCGAAAACCCCTCTCACCGATGATGCTGTCGTATCCGTGCTCCAGCTGAGAGATAAACCCATCGGCATGAGCCGCTCGAGCCGCCGAACGAATCTCGTCCATGGAAGCCGCCGGTTTTGCATAAGCGATGTTTTCCCGGATGGTGGTATGAAACAAAAAGGGTTCCTGCAGAACGACGCCGAGCCGGTCCCTCCAGCTTCGGAGGTCCACCCCCCGCAAATCAGCGTCGTCCACCTCTAAAGCTCCTTCGCTGGGATCGTAAAGCCGCAGAATCAGATTAGCCACGCTGGATTTTCCGGCCCCGGAGATACCGACCAGAGCCGTGAAAGAACCTTTTGGAACGGTGAACGACAAATCTTTTAACGCGGCAGCTTCGCTGGTGAGATACCGGAGCGTGACGTTTCGAAAAGCGATTGCCGACTGAAATCCGGTGAATTGTTTTTTGGAAGAAGACTCGGTGTCCGGATGGACCGGTTCCTGCAGGATGTCGGCGATCCTGCGAAGATTCGGCTTTCGGCTGGCCAACAGGGTCAAGCTGGCATGAATCGCGCCCAATCTTGGAGTCATTCGGTACAACGCCAGAAGAATCGCCAGCAAGTGCGGCAACCGGGAGGCATCGCCCCGTCCCAAGATCAACGCCCCGCTGATCAATAAGACGGCCATCCCGATGACGGTCAAAATATCCAGGACCGGTTCAATGGCCGCGCTCCAGAAAGCCGCTTTCTCACGGCTGGAGACACCACTGCGCACCAGCGATTCAATTTCAGAAGAGGTTTCCTTCTGGCGAGCAAACGTGTGGATCGCGCGGATTCCCTGCAGATATTCGGTGCTCTTCTGGCTCAGCGTCAGGACCGAGTTCGTAAATTGAGAGGAATGTTCGCTCACGGCCCGGATGACGCGGCGCAGCAGCCGGGACACGACGACATAACCGGCAAATGCGATCAGCGTCATGGGCAAAGACAGCCAGCACAACAGGATTCCGTAGCTGATCACCATGAGCCCATTTCGAAGCAGCAGATTGGCTTGGAGAAAAAGATCGCTCAGATGGTCCGATTGCCCGAGGTAATCGGTCAAATCACCGAGCCGATATCGGCTGACCCGTTCGTACGGCAGAGAGAGAATCCTGGAGAAAATTTGGCTGTAAGTTCTGGCATGAACATTCGCTTCCAATTTTGCCGTGAGGACGGTGCCGCTGAACTGAAACAGCGATTTGAAGATCTGCGCAGAGACAGCAGCGAGCACCAGCCAAAGAAAAAATGGCTGGTTATTTTGAGCTAATTTTTGCAGGGCCCCGGCCAGCAGCGCCAAGGTACTGCCTTCCAAAAGGGCCGCCACCAGGTTGGCTAGAAAGATGGAAACCCCAAGAGGCCATTCGGGACGCACCAAGGACCAGAACAGAGGAAGGGATTTCCTGTAACTGGCTGTCATAGATAAGGTTGAGGCCTGTTCATCGTATGAACATGCCATAGCCACTAAAGGCTGTCAAGATGAAAAAAGCTCGGTTTTGAGTCGAGAAAAGGGGTTTTGGCGCTCCATTCGGGCGGGACTAAACGTCAAATGAGGCACCTCTGCCAGATATCGCGAGTAGGGCAATCCGGAGACCTGGAACTCTCCGGTTACCGCCTCTATAAGAGAGGGATTTTTTTGGAGCTCAGCCAAAGTGTATAAGCGGCCCTGCCCCTCTCGAAAGAGAAGGCCGTTGGCTACATCAAACAGATAGAGTTCCCCCCCCATTTGAACCAGCGCCACCGGAAGAACCTTCTCCGAGGGAGCTGCACGGAGCAGCGCCATTCCGGCAGGATACCCGGCTGTGCTGGCCAAAAGAGTGAACACTTCGGTTTGCTGGTCCGGCTGTCCGTATCCCCGATGGACGACATTCAGAATATGGTCATCGATGACCGGGGAGCCCGGCGGAGTGGCCCGGACATGCCCGACGACCCAGGAAAAGATTCGAAGGATTTTTTCCTCATCGGTCACGGCACCCTGGGTGACTTCCCGCGCAAGCCGCCGGGTCTCGAGATGCCGGCCCACGAACTGAATCGCTTTTTGGCCCAGAGGAATCCGATAGGTGGAAACCCGATAATCGATCCCGACTCGGGTCGTAACCGGCCAGCAAGCCAAGCCGATTCCCGCCGCAAGGAAAATAGCGGGAACGGCCCATCGCTTAAGGGCTCGGTTCATGCTTTACCGAGTTGCTGCAGCCAAACCTCAAAGGTGAGCAAAGACCATAACCGGTGAGAATGATCGGCTTGATGGCTCACGTGAGCCCGCAGCAGTTCCCGGACGTAGTCCTGGCTGACATATTGCCGCAGTTTTGCCTGAGGGCTTAACAAGGTGTCGTTCAGGAACTCCCGAAGATCCTCTTTGAACCAAGCACGCAGCGGAACTCCAAACCCCATTTTCGATCGGCGAAGAATCTCCGGCGGCAGTAAATCCGAGAAAGCCCGACGGAGAACCACTTTCGTTTGGCCCACGCTCATCTTCAACGAATCGGGCAAGGAAAAAACGTACTCGACCAACGAGGAATCCAGCAGCGGGCACCGGGCTTCCAGCCCATGCGCCATGGTGCACCGGTCGGTCTTCACCAGCAGGTCGTCCAACAAATAGGTCTTCAGATTCAAGACCAGCAGCTGAGTCAGCGGAGAAGCGGTCCGGCAGGAGTCCAAAACCGGCTGCACCTGAGCCAATAGTTTCTGGGGTGACGTTCCCGAACCGGGCAGCAAACGGGAAAGATCATCGAAAAAAACCGAGATCCATTGGCTGTACCGCTCTATGAACGGCCTTCCGGCCCCGCCGGCGAATTTTTGCAGGTAACGGAGCGGATGGCGATGACCTCCCGCTTCCGGCAAATGGGAAAATAACCGTTGGATCGCCCGGCCCACGCTTGGAGGCAACCGTTCGGACAAGACCGCCGCCGGAAAACGCAGGTATCCGGCGAACAGCTCATCCCCGCCATCTCCGGTCAATGCGACCGTCGCATGCTGGCGAGTCCTTTGGGAAAGAAGATAGGTGGGGACTGCCGAAGAATCGGCAAACGGTCCGTCATGATGCCGGACCAAGAGGTCCACCAGCTTCACCGAGCCGGGCTCGAGCGTGAATTCCCGATGCTGCGTGCCGAATTTCTTAGCGGCCAGCCGGGCATAAGAGGTTTCATCGAAGCGGGCATCACCCTGGAAGCCGATGCTGAACGTCCGGACCGGCTCTTTCGTCAGACGACTCATCATGCCCACCACGATGGAGGAGTCCAAACCGCCGCTCAAGAAAGCTCCGAGCGGAACATCGGAAATCAGGCGCTTGGCCACCGCCGCTTCCACCCGTTCCCTTACCTGGTGAACGGCATCCGCCTGCGCGGTTTTGCTGAGTTTTACAGAGGAAACCTCCGCGGAGGGAATCGGAAGCTCCCAATACGGCTCAATCCGGGCCGGTCCCTGCCCCTCGAGAGAGAGAAAATGACCCGGCGGCAGTTTCTGGATTCCTTGATAAAAGGTGTTGGGTGTGGGGACATAGCCGTACATGAAATAAGCCGGAATGGAGACCTGATCGACTTCCGGTGTGATCCGGGGATGCTTGAGCAGGGATTTGATTTCCGAGGCGAACGCGAAGCCGCCCGGCGGCCTGGCGTAGTACAGCGGC
>CAZKNC010000122.1:0-5022 GCA_964553935.1 uncultured Planctomycetia bacterium
TAAAAGCGGAGATCGCCCCGATGATTTTCCCGGTTCGATGCTGATAACGGGAGGCCTCCCGGACGATGACGGTGTTGATCCCAAAATCGTTGGCCGCCAGGAAGAAATAGTAGAACGCGAACAGGTAGCTGAACTTTCCGAAGCGGTCCACGCCCAGGTGTCTCGACAGCACAGCGGTCGACACCAATCCCAGCAGGAGCGAAAGGGCTGCGGAGAGCAGTTGGATCAGCGTGTTCTTGACGACCAATTTCCGGACGCTTCGCATGGGTCTAGTCCACGATCCGGTAGGTTGCCACCCGTTTTTCAAGCTCCCGCCAGATTTGAGGGGGATCCTGATTCTGAAGCAGGCCTTCGGCGATGAAGCGGCCCATGTCGACGCAATGGTCCGAGTTGTTGTAGTTGTACATTCCAATCCGTCCGGTAGTCAGCAAATTGGGAACACGCTGGAGCCATTCGCTGACCTGCCGCATCTTTTCAGCGTACGGCAGGTCGTAAACCGGATAAAAGTTTTGAGAGCGCTTGACCAGAAACCCTTCAACCTCCTCGGGTCGGATAAGCCGGGTCCGCGCCAAATCGGATACGCATCGCGACGCCAATTCCTGGTCGGTTGCCGACCAGAGGGCATCGCCTTCTGAACACGTAAAATCGCAGCAGAGAGCCGTCTGGTCAGGCGGGCCGAGTTCTGGATTCATCTGTTTTTGTTCGAAAAGGCGGCCGAACAGGAATTCCTTCTCCGGAAAGAAAACCCAGTGATCTTCCAGAACGCGTGAACGGCGAAGGAAGAGATAAACCAAGACGAGGTGGCGGAACTTCAATCCCTCGACCGCACGCATAAATTCCGGATGGGACTGGCCATAAACAAGCTGGCCGAGCGCGGTGAGCGGAATGGAAGAAATCAAAGTATGGCAGGGCAATACGGCACGCTGGGAGCCCGTGAGGACCTCAACGCCGGAGACCTGGGGCCCGGAGAAGGCCAGCCGCCCGATTTCGGTGCGGAGAAGGATCTTTCCGCCATGGCGGAGGATCTCCTCTGCCATGGCTTGAGGGAAGTCGCCAAATCCATTGCGCGGATAGTAAAAAACCTCCGCGTTAGTCTGGGCGTTTTCTTTCCGGATTCCGAGAAGCTTCAGGATGAGCTGGGCCGCGTTGGCGGTGGGGATCCGAACCCGAGCCATCTCCGGATGCAGCGTTTCGGGATCCCCCCACGTTTTCCAAGCGATGGGTTCGAAAACGAGCTGATAAGCCGTTTGGCCGAACCGCCTGCGGACAAAATCCGCGTACGATGCGGCGGGCGATCGAGCGAACGGATTCGCGGCGGAAACCCAGGCGTAGTCCAATGCCATCCTGAGACAGCGCTCCAAACCGAGACCCCGGGCGACATTTCCAAGCTGAAGCGGATAGTTTAAGAGGCGGCCGTTCAGCCAGATGCGGTTCCTCTTCTGATGGGTCAGAAGACGGTCTCCCATCAAGCGCCGGAGCTCATCCAAAATCCCGGGAGCGACGGAATACATCTTATGAGGCCCGTGATCCAGCGTGAAGCCGTTGTGCTTGAAACTTGCGCAAAGCCCGCCGACAGAGGGCGCTCGCTCCACCAGCGTGACGTCAAAGCGGCTGCTTCTCGCGAGAAACCAGCCGGCCGCTAGGCCGCCGGCCCCGGCTCCCAGGATCACGACGGGGACTTTGGATGAAGCGGAGTTCACGTGCGTTTTGCCAGGACGAGAGTCTGCCCGAGCCAGTAAGGAATCCGCAGTTTTCCGAGATGGAGGAATCGGGCGCAGCTTAATCCGATTTTGGAGAGAAAAGGCGAATAAGCGTTCAGTCGCTGAAGGAGATAATCCAATTCCAGCTGTTGGATATGCGGCTGCCAGCGCAGAGGCGTAAAACCGGTTTCTCGGAGAAGCCGGTCCAAGGTATTCCTGCTGAAATAGGTCAGATGCACGGAAAGCAGGAAAACCCACCGGCGACCCATCCCTCGGCTGATCCAGCTGCCGATGTCTGGGTAATTGATGGCCAGGATGCCGCTGGGTTTCAAAAAGAGGGAACATTCCCGGAGAGTCGATTTAGGATCGCTGACGTGCTCGAGAACATCCCAAAAGGTCACGACATCGAAGGAGCCCTTCAAGGAGTCCGGAAGATCCGAAAGGGTTCCTGGGTGGATGGAAAGACCGTAATGATCTCGAGCCCAATCGCAGAGCCATCGGTTGGGTTCGCACCCGCTCACTTCCCACCCGCGTTTCTTTGCCGTCTGCAGGAAAGAACCTCCTGCCGTCCCGACATCCAGGATGCGGCCGCGGCTCGGGTTCACCTTCTCAATCGCCTCCAGGCAGCGCTCGAAGGTCTTTTCTCGAGCGGAAGCCTGGGAAATAAAATTCTCATCGGAGCCGGCCGAATATCCCGCGAGAATTTTCTCGGGCGGAAGACGCGGGTTCAGATACCTCAAGCCGCAGCGCCTGCATTGGACCAGCTGGTCGATCAAGACCTCCTCACCCGAAGATCGGAACCGGTCGATGAGGTCTTTGGCCGTTGCCGATTCATAGCGCGGAGGATAGACGACCCGGTAGTCGTCTGCTCCGCACAAGTTGCAGGAGACGGATACTAAGAGGGAGGCGTAATCCGTGGCTTCTTCTCTATGCTGGGCCGACGCAGCAGGCTCGCCAGGTTTCTTAAGCCCGTATTGACGCTGTTTAAGATCAAGCCGATTCCAAACAATAGGATGCCCACGGTGATGAGCAGGATCACCAGGCCGGACAAAAGGGCGACCGGCAGGGTATGGATCCCGGCATAATCGAGCAGCCGCAGAAGCCCCGTAACCGCCGCCGCCAGCAGGCAAAAAAATCCCAATGTTCCAAAGACGGCCAGCGGTTTATGATCTCGGAGCAGCACGGCGATGGTCCGCAAAATCCGATAGCCATCCCAGAAGGGATGCAGTTTGGAATGGCTTCCCATTGGGCGGCCTCGATAGCCGATGGGAACCTCCGCAACCACCATGCCATGGATCAGGGCCTGGATGGTCAGTTCCACCTCCGTTTCGAACCCCGTGGCGATGACGGGAACCTGCCGAAGGAAACGCCCCGAAAAGACGCGGTATCCGGAGAGCACATCGGTGAAACCCGACCCGAATGCTCCGTTGAGCACGCAGAGAATCAGCCGATTGCCCCATCGATGGAGTGAACCAATCGCGCCGGAATCCGCTTTTTGAAGGCGGGTTCCGACCACCATGTCGGCCCGTCCTTGCTCCACGGGTTCGAGCAGCCGATGGACTTCTTCGGCCGGGTAGGTATCGTCCCCATCCACCACAACCAGAAAATCGGCGTCAATACTCTCGAAGATGGACTGCATCACCCACCCTTTGCCGCGGCGGCTTTCCCGCAGGACCAATGCTCCCGCGTTTTGAGCCTGCTGAGCGCTTCCATCGGTCGAGTTGTTGTCCACCACGTAAATGCTGGCGCCCGGCAGGGCCCGATGGAAATCGGACACCACCTTGCCGATGGTGGCGGATTCGTTGTAACAGGGGATGGCGACCGCGATGTGTTTCATAAGGGCCGGCATCTCCTGGAAGCCAGACGGACTTTTAATCCGCGATAAGGCGCCATCTCCATTTTTGTTTCGAATCTCCGGAAGACAAAGTTCGAAACCTGCCGGCAGAATTTCATGGGGTGATAGAAAAACTTCCAGATCAGGAACCGGAGATAGAGGTTCAAACGGAAACGGTTCAGAAGCTGGTAGTCGGAACGCCAAGTGGGGGAGAAGTTCAGTTCGGAAAGGTTCTGATAGCCCTGCAGGGTTCCATAGAGGGAAGAACCCGGAACCGGGGTGATGACGAAGAGGGCGATCTCATCCAAGCCGACCCGCGTCAGATCCTGGACCAACTGCTGTGTCATGGAGCGGTCCTCACCGTTTTCGCCGGGGAACCCAAGCACGAAGCAGGCCTGAGATCGAATCCCGCGCTTATTCATCTCCTTAATTATCCTTACCGCGTGGGCAAGATCAAAGGGTTTCTCCATCTTTTTCAAAAGACGCGGCGATCCCGTCTCGGGAGAAATGGAGATATAACGGCAGCCGGCGCGAGCCATGAGAGCCACCGTCTCCTCGTTTCGGATGGACTCCACCTTCGTGCCTGCGACGATCTTCCAGGAGACGCGCAGGCGCCGCCGAAGAATCTCTTGGCATAAAGCGCGGATCCGGTCGTCCGATATAGTGGGGTTTAAATCCTCCAGATGGAATTCCGAAACCGACCACTGCCGAGAGAAACGTTCCAGCTCGTCGGCAACGCTTTGAGCCGTGCGGGAACGCCACTGCCGCCGGTTTGTTTCAGGGACGACGCAAAACTTGCAGGGGTAAGGGCACCCGCGGGAAGTCAAAATCGGCAGATAACGGCAGCTTTCAAACGGCCCATGCGCATGCTTGATCTTCCAGTAATTCTGGAGGGGAAATAAATCCCACGCGGGAAAGGGGAGGGCGTCCAGATTCTCGAGAAAGCCCTCCGGGGGAGTGTAAAAGCTCGGCGATCCAAGCCCATCCAGCCGCCGAAGCTCCTCCTCCGCGCCGTGGGCGAGGGCCCGGGAGAGCCGTACGGCGCGATCTTCCCCTTCGCCCGTCAGAATAAAATCCGCTCCCGCCTCATAAAACTCCGAAGCCACCGGATGAAGCGCATAGGCCGTCACGGCTTGGGTGTTTTCGAGAACAACCTTCGGGATGCTCGGGAAGCGTTCTTTCAGAGACCGAAGAAGCTTCAGGACGGCCAAATGATTGGTGAGCTGGTTGGCATAGACCAGAAGGACCTGCGTGTCCGCCGGAATACGGGAGGCGGCTTCGCTCGGATGGATGCCGAAGTAAAAAAAGGACCCGTCCTGGTGAACCTCCCCTGGCCGGCTGCCGAAGATATCCAAGACCGTTGTCTGCATGCCGGCGGTTCTCAGGGACGCGGCCACGTAGGCCAAGCCGATCGGCATGTAGACGATGCCGGTGGTCAAAGGATCCCCCTTTTGTACCAGAAGGTTCGGGTTCAGGAGGGTGACTTTC
>CAZKNC010000123.1:0-4994 GCA_964553935.1 uncultured Planctomycetia bacterium
CCGCCAACGCTCAGTATGAAATAATACACGGCCAGCCGTTCGAACACGTGGGACAGCGGCAGAAAAGAAAGCGACACATCCCCCTCTTCAATCGGGAAAATCTCCCGGATCGCCGCGCAGTTGGACAGAAAATTCCGGTGCGTCAGCAGGACGCCCTTGGGCGTTCCGGTTGTGCCGGACGTATAAATAATGGAGGCCAGATCTTCCGGAGCTGTTTTTTGAACCCGCTGTTCCAGCTGGGTTCGGAAATCGGCCGCGGCGGCCCGGCCCAAGCCCCGCAGCTCGCCGAACCACCAAATGCGCGGTCCCACCACCCGGTAGGGGGCGTCGAACAGAATGCTCCGCAGGTGCAGTTTTTCCTGGCAGGACACGATCTTGGAGAGAAGTTCCGGGTTGGACGTGAAAACGATCCGGGCGCCGGAGTGCTGGAGAAGGTACTCCACTTCCTGCTGAGTGAGGGTGGGATAGATCGGCACGGTCACCGCGCCCAACGAAAGGATCGCCAGGTCGGCGATCACCCATTCCGGCCGGTTCTCGGACAAGATGGCAATCCGGTCGCCCGGCTCCACGCCGAAGTCCAGCAGGCCCAGCGCCGTTTCCTCGATCTGCGCGTTCAGTTCGGACCACGAAATCGCGTGGTACGCTCCGGCCCGGCGCACCTTCAGCGCCGCGCGGGCGCCGTACTTCCGGGTTTGCGCCCGGATCATCGCCGGAAGCGTGGGCCAGTCAGGCAGGGGTGCGGTCATCGATCCTGAAATTTCGCCTGCCTTTTTTCCAGGAAGGCGGTAAGTCCTTCCCGCATGTCGTGCGTTTCGCACAGTTCGCCGAACAGCTCCGATTCCAGCTTCAACCCCTCGGCCTGCGGCCGCTGGGCTGCCGCGCGGGTTAAGCGCAGGATCCGCTCAATCGCCGGCCGGCTTTTTCCCGCGATTTTCCGGGCCAGACCCTGGGCCTGCTTCATCAGCTCTTCTTCCGGAACCGCGCGGGAAACCAGCCCGATGGCTTCCGCGGCCTTCCCGTTGATCATGTCGCCGGTCAGCATCAGCTCCAGTGCCCGGGAGGTTCCGACAACCCGAGGCAGGCGCTGGGTTCCTCCGAATCCGGGAAGAATGCCTAAGTTGATTTCCGGCTGTCCCATCCGCGCCCGTTCGTGGGCGATCCGGATCGTGCAGGCCAGGACCATCTCACAGCCGCCGCCCAAGCAGTGGCCGTTGATGGCCGCGATGGTTGGAATCGGCAGCTGCTCCAATTTGTCGAAGACCCGCTGTCCCAGCGAGGAAGCTTCCGTTCCGGCGGTCTTGCCGTTGAGCTGGGAGATCTCCTTGATGTCGGCTCCGACCACGAAGAAAGTGCCGGCCCCGGTAAAAATAAGCACCTTGACCGCGGAGTCTTTGGCGACGGCATCCAAAAAGACGTTCAGCTCGGTGAGCACCGCCTTCGAGAGCATATTGGCGGGAGGATTGCTGATCGTCACCGTACAGACCTTTTCTTCGAGGGCGATTCCCAGGTACTGGTATTCGTAGGATGACATCTATACCCCCTTCATGAGTAGCTGAAAAAACCGTGCTTCGTCTTGACACCCAAGTGACCGGCGTTGCGCATCGTGCGCAGCCGGTAAGCCGGATGGAACCGGAAGCCCAACTCCCGAGTCAGCCGGTCGAGTCCTTCCAACAGGATCTCGATGCCCATCGCGTCGGCGGCATGCAGCAGGCCGCCCTTGGAAGCGGGGTAGCCCAGACCGGCCAGGACGCCGATCTCGATCTCGCCGGCGGAGGAAATCCCTTCCTGCAGGGCCAGCACCGCTTCGTTGATGATCAGATTCATCAGCCGCTCCGGTGTGAACCGGGTCTTGGGCAGATTTTGCTCTTTGCGCAGGTCGGCGATCACCTTTTCCAGCTCCGGATCCGGCCGGCCTGGATCGGTGGGCGCGCTGCCGGTGTAATCGTAAAAACCTTTCCCGCCCTTGCGCCCCAGCCGCTTGAGATCAGTCATCTTCAGCCACAGCGCGGCCGGCTTCATCCGGTCGCCGTAGCCTTCCCAGAGGACCTTGCCGGCCTCGGCGCAGATGTCCAGCCCCAGCGCGTCGATCAGCGTGAACGGCCCCATCGGCCAGCCCTGGGTTTTCATCGCCTCGTCGATTTCCGGAATGGAAGCGGCTCCTTCCTGCAGGGCCAGCACCGCCTCGTTAAGATACGGCATCAGCAGGCGGTTGACCAGGAACCCGGGGCATTCCCGGACCCGAATCGGAAGTTTGCGCAGTCCCTCGGCGAATCCGGTGACTGCCTCCACCGTTTCATCGCTGGTCTGCAGACCGGGGATCACCTCCACCAGCTTCATGATATGAGCCGGATAAAAGAAGTGCATGCCGACCACCCGGTCGGGCCGCTGAGTGGCGGAAGCCAGACCGGAAATGGAAAGAGCCGACGTGTTTGACGCCAGGAGGGTGCCCGACGAGCAGAGGCCGTCCAGCGTGCGGAAGATCTCCAGTTTGATCTTCAGAATCTCCGGGACCGCTTCGATCACCAGATCCACATCCCTGAAGGCGTCGTACGACGTGGTGGGGGTGACCAGCCGCATCCGCTCGGCCATCTCTTCGGGCGTCATCCGTTTTTTGGCGACTCGGCCTTCGTAGACCTTGCGGATTGTGGCGACCCCGCGCTGGAGCGCTTCGTCGTTGATCTCCTTGAGCACCACCGGCGTGCCGCCGTAGGAAATC
The DNA here is from genome assembly GCA_964553935.1 of uncultured Planctomycetia bacterium. Lineage (GTDB taxonomy): Bacteria > Omnitrophota > Gorgyraeia > 1-14-0-20-64-10 > 1-14-0-20-64-10 > CAZKNC01. The sequence continues at coordinate 2,717 of CAZKNC010000123.1, forward strand.
AACTGCGCGATTCCGGCTCCCATCGTGCCGCCGCCCACCACCCCTACCTTGTAAATGGCCATCCGTTGGACTCCTCGAGTTATTCCGATATCAGCCGCTTGATCTCCGGAAGGCGGGCCATGGCTTCCTCCTCGCCCCGGCGGATCAGCTGGTCCACATTGTAGAATTCCCACCAGTTCACGCGCGGCACGGTGGGATGCAGAGCCACATCTGCCTGCGCGCACTGCGCTTCCGCCAGAAGATACTCCATTCCCTGCATCGTGTGCATGATCACGTCGAAGATGTTCGAATCGAGCCAGCGCCACCATTTCTGGCGCTGGCGGAACATAAAGGAGCCGGCCCAGCCCCACCGGCTCGCCGCCTGCGCCAGCAGGGCCCTCTCCTCGGCCAGTTCCTGATGGCGGCGGTGGATATCGGCCGGGCTCGGCAGGGTGTTGACCGCGATGATCTTATGCACGCCCATCTGCGTCAGGATATCCACCGGGACCGGATCCAGCACGCCGCCGTCGATCATCCAGTGCCCATGAATCTTCACCGGTTCGAAAATGCCGGGGATGGCCACCGAAGCCCGGACTGCCCGGACAACCGAACCTTCGTCCAGCACGACCGTTTCCCTCCGCGCGTAATCCACGGCGATCACTTTCACCGGCAGGCGCAGATCCCGGAAGGTTTTTTCCCCCAATTGCCGTGCCAGCAAACGCGTGATTTCCGCGCCGCGCAGGATGGCGAATTTCGGCCCCGGAAAAGGAGGGTCGACCAGCTTCAGAAGGGACCATTTGGTTCGGAATTGATTAGCGATTTTTTCCAGCGCGTAGGAATCGTTGCCGGCGGCCCAGAGGACCGACATGAGCGCTCCGATGGAAGACCCGGCCAGGATATCCACCGGAATTTTTTCCTTCTCGAATACCCGCAGCACGCCGATATGGGACAAGCCCATCGCGGCCCCGGAGCCCAGCACCAGTCCCACCAGCACTTCGCCGATTTCGCGGCTGACCCGGCGGACGGCGCGGGCGTATTCCCAGCTTGGATGGGCCAGCACCACCGGGTGGCCGGGTGCCGTCGGGGTTTCGATCTCCGGCAGCGTGGCGTAAATCCGGTGCCGGAATATTTCGGTCAGCTCGGGCTCCGAGACCTCCCCCTGCCACTCGTTGACGACGATCTTCACCCGCTGATGCGCCTGCTGGATGGAGCGCTGGATCTCCGTGAAAAAGTCGGCCGTGGCCTGCAGGTGCGCGCGGCGGGCCCGGGTCACCAGATGGATCACATCGGACTGCACCAGCGCTTTGAACACCGTGCGGTCCATTTGATGCGGCAAATCCGTGATCACGAAATGGTACAGATGGGCCAGCGAGGAAAGCAGCGGCGTGATCTGCGCGACGTCGGAATCGCCTCCCCGCTCGTGTGTGAGACTCAGCAGGTCGATCCCCATCGGCAGATGCAGAACCGCCGGACTGATGCGGCCCGGATCCAAGCTGGCCTCTTTCAAGCGGAGAGGAGCGACCGGTTTTTCCGCGCCGAGGGCCTCGCAGACTGATTTTCCGGCGGGACTCAGATCGAGCAGGAGAACCTTTTTGCCGGTTTCCCGGTGAAGAGAGACGGCCAGGTTGATCGCGTAAGTCGTGCGCCCGGTATCCAGCAGGGGGCTGTAAAGGGAAATCAGCGTCGACTCGAACACCCGCTTGGCCGGCATTTCCCTCTGCCGGAGCCGGCGGGACAGCGTAGTTGAAAGATGCACGGCCGCTTCCGGGATCTGCTTGAGGATCGTCTCGAAATCGGTTTTGCGGATCTTGACCAGGATCGAGTCGTTGGCCGCCTGCGTGGTGACCGAATGCGGCGAATGGGTCAACAGCGAGGCCGTGCCGAAATAATCTCCGCGGTGCAGGATCTCGACCGGCTCCAGGTGTTCGCCGTGCTTGAGAAGGATCCGCACCCGCCCGCTGACGATGGCATATAAAAAGTCCGCCGGATCCCCCTGCCGGTAGATGAATTCATCCTTTTCATATTCCACCAGGCGGGCTTTCTGAGCGACCAAATCCAGCTGTTCGTCCGGGAGGTTTTTGAAGAGGGAGATCTGGCGGATAAGCCATCGCTTGTTGGAAGCGGACGAGTGGTCGGAAGCTCGATTCGAGGAGCGCATGGCGGGGTTATGATAGCAATCTGACTTCAAAAAAGGAAGCGCTCCGAATCTTCTCGGAGCGCTTAGCCGTTTTTCCCAATGGTCCGCCTTGAAGGGCCCTCCCATGGATCGGTGATCGCGCACACCGATCGCTCGGGATTT
>CAZKNC010000124.1:0-4981 GCA_964553935.1 uncultured Planctomycetia bacterium
AGCGCCCAAACGAGCGCGCTGCCAATGAAACCGGCTCCGCCGGTGACGAGAATTCGGTTGTTTTTCATAAGGAGTCAGCCCTTGAGAGCTCTCATAAGGTCGCTCTCAAGGACCTCTTTACCACTGGCCGCTTTAACTGAAGCGGCAAAACACTTTTAGAGGAAGTTGCCCCGCCTGGGCTCGAACCAGGGTACCCAGATCCAAAATCTGGTGTCCTACCATTGGACGACGGGGCATTTAAACTGTGCATACGACGTTCATTTTCCAAGTCGGGTGTTTCGCTTTCAGCGCGTCTCTTGCCCAGCGGGCTTGAGCTTCCGAACCGCAGAGCGCGAACACCGTCGAGCCGGAACCGGATACCATCGGTTTTTCGAGTCCCGCCGCCTCCATCTCCGATTTCACCCGCCGGATTTGAGGATAAAGCTTCTCCACCGTGGGTTCCAGAGCATTATAAAGGATCGGCCGGATTCGAGAGGGCTGTCCCTCGGCCAGGACCCGCAGGAAAGAATCCGGATCTGGGTGCCGATCCGACGGCGTAAAACCGGCGTAGACCGAAGGGGTTGAAATCGGGAAGTCGGGCGTCACCAGCAGGTGCCATAGTTTGAACTGAAAATCCTTCGGTTCGATCACGTCTCCCCGTTCCCGCCCGATCCCCCAAGACAATTGAGCCGCAAAAAAAGCGACGTCGGACCCCAGCTCCCGCGCGCAGGCCATGAGTTCCCCGGTCGGAAGAACCTGTCCACTCAACTGCTGAAGCGCGATCAGCGTCGCGGCCGCGTTGGAGGAGCCGCCTCCCAGCCCGCCGCCGACCGGAATCCTTTTTTCCAGCCGGATCGTGACTCCCTCCGTCCAGCCGGAACGGCGGCGGAAGGCCTCAGCGGCGCGCGCCGCCAGAGTGGTTCGATCCAGAGGAATCTCCCGTCTGGCGCTTTCCAGGCGGAGGCCGGGCGAGGCGGTTTTTTCGACAGTCAGATCATCGGCCAGGCCGACCCGCTCAAACAGGGTGACCAGCTCGTGAGTGCCGTCGGAGCGTTTTCCGAGGACGTCGAGGAACAGGTTGACCTTCGCGAACGCCTGAAGGGAAACGGCGTTCAAGGAATCGGCTTCAGTTCCGGAGGGTTTCGGCGGCGGTACAGCGGCAGATCGGCGGCCGGGACCATCCACTGCGTCCCTTTCAAGGCATCCACCACGGAGAGGTCCTGAAACGTCTTGAACTCGTAGCTCTGCGTCACATAGGCCGTCGTTTCCACGAGGGTTCGGGCGACATCCTGAAGCGCGACCGGTTTGGGCTTCTCCTTCGGCTTGCGCTTCTTCTGGCCGCCTTCCGGCTGTTCCTCTTCCGATTCCAGCGGCTGGAATTCAGACATCGCCCGGCGGGCGATCTGCTCGGCGAGGAAATCCGGCATCGAGAGCGCCTCGAGAAAGAAGCTGTTTTTCCACTGTTCCGGAGGACCCAGCGCTTTATGCTCCGGAGGAAGTTTGCCGCCTGGAAGCCGCTCGATATCCAGCAAACCGGAAGAGGTCTCCCGGACCTCGACGTAAAACAACAAAGCGCCCGGTTCGTCGATCGGGGCCAGCGGCACGTAGACCAGCACGGTTTCCCGGCCGATCTGCTTGACCGGCCAATCCTCATCGATCAGCTCCTGTTCCCGCCCTTTCAGATCCACCGCCGCCAGCAGAATCTTGGGCAGCAGATCGCCGAATCGCTTCGTGGAAGCCGTGTAACTGCTCAGGAGTTTCGGCAAAGGAACGCGGCGCAAATCGGCGAGGAACGCGGCCACCGTCTGGCGGGCCAATCCTTCCGGCTGGAGGCGTACGCCGAACTGGCTTCGGCTCTGCATCTCGCCCATGGAAATTTCGTAAAACTGCATCCGCTTGGAATCCATCACGTGCCCGGAAAAGATGATGTCCAGATTTTCCGGACCGGGATCCCGGGCAATCATCTGATAGAATTCGACCGGCGCGTCTGTGGAAAGGCAGACCCGATGCAGAGCGGTGGACACGTGCTGAAGCTTTTTGATCGCCTCCTCCGGCTCCTGGGGAGGCCGATCGGTCTCGTCCCGTTTGGGCGCGCGGGTGAACGGCCCTTTAGCGAAGACGCGGAACCCGAAGCGGTTCTCGGCGTAGCGGCCTTCCACCACGACGCCGGGAAGCCGGATCGCGGAAGCACCGGAGGATTTTCGCAGGGCCTCCACCAAACCGGGGATCGGGGCCAGGACCCCCAGCGTGGTTCCCTTCAGCTGGGCCTGCACCTCCAGCTTGTATTCCTCCCGGCAGATCTTCACCAGGGCTTCGGCGACCCCCGCTTTGGGATAACTGGGGGATCCGCAGGAGGAAAGACCGAGGGCCGTCAGCAGAAAGCAGAATGCAGTAAAAAACTTCAATCCTTTCACTCCCGACTCCTAAATCTTTTGAGCGCTGGAAGCGGCGGTCTGTGAGCGGGACTTGCCGTATTCGGCGAAGATCGCTTCAATCTCATCATATTCCAGCTCTTCCCGCTTCAGGAGCTCGTTCGCGAAGCGGTCCAGGATCACCCGCTCCTTGGTGAGCATCTTCTCCACCTCTTCCGCGCAGGAGCGGAAAATCGCGTTGGTCTCAGCGTTCAGCTCCGCCTTGACCGAATCGGAGAGCAGCGGATTCCCGTTCGAGAGGGGCGTCTGCCGTCCGATCGGCATCGTCCAGTCACCCAGGTATTTGGAGCCCATGCCCAAACTCCAGACCATCTGGTGTGCCACCGCTGTCGCGTGCTGGAAATCGCCGGACACTCCGGTGGAGGTCTCTCCAAAAACAATCTTCTCCGCCACGTAGCCGGCCAGCGAGACCTTGATGTCCGCCAGCAGTTTGTCCCGGCCCTGCGTGTGGAGCTCCTCCCTCGGATTGTGGTAAACCACTCCCAGCGTCCCCCGGCGAGCGATGATGGAGGCCTTAAAGACATCGTCGGTCGGATGGAAGACCTGCAGCGTGATCAGGTGGCCGGCCTCGTGGTACGCCACCCGGCGCCGCTCCGCCTCGGTCATACTCTTACGATGCTTGACCCCCAGTTCCACCCGCTCGATCGCCGCCGAGACGTCTTTGTAGGACACCGCGTCCCGCTTGTCCCGCGTGGCGATCAAGGCCGATTCCTTCACGATGTTCTCGATCTCCGCCGGAGTTTTTCCGACAGAAATCCGGGCAAGCCGCCCCACGTCGATGTCCGAACCGACCTGCACTTTGGTCAGGTAGAACTTGAAAACCTTTTCGCGCCCTTCCAGGTTCGGGCGGTCCACATAGATCTTCCGGTCAAACCGGCCGGGCCGCAGGAGGGCCGGGTCCAAAATCCCTTCGGCGGCATTCGTCGCGCCGATCACCACGATGTTTTCCTGCCTCCCCTGCAGGCCGTCCATCTCCACCAGCAGCGCGTTGAGCGTCTGGTCGGTCTCCTGCCCGCCCATTGAACTGAAGGTGCGGGCTCGGCCGATCGCGTCGAGCTCGTCGATGAAAATGATGCAGGCCCCATTGGCAAAGGCCTGGCGCCGGGCATTTTTGAAGACCTTCCGGACCCGGCTCGCTCCGACCCCGACGAAAACTTGGACGAAATCGCTGGCGGCCATCGAGAGGAACGGGATGTTCGCTTCAGTGGCGATCGCTTTGGCCAGATAGGTCTTCCCGCAGCCGGGGGGACCTTCCATCAAGATGCCGCGCAGGATCTTGCCGCCGACTTTCTTCAGCCGCGCGTGGTCCTTCAACAGCTGGACCACCTCCTGCGCCTCCTCCTTCGCCTCTTCAATTCCGATCACCTCGTCGAAGCGCACGCGCACCTGCTCCCCTTTGATTCTCTTGTCGCTGTCCATCCTGGAGAAGTAGCCGAACATGATGTAGACGTAAACCAGGGCGTTGACTACGCCGATGGCCAGCCACACCAGGATCCACATCGGCATCGTCGCCAGCTGCATGTTGCGGTAGAACGACTCCAGCTTCGACATCCCGTACCAGGTCAGGACCACGCAAATCAAGACGAACCAGAAGATCGTCAACGCCAGCCAATGATCCCGGCACCAGCTTAAGAAACGACGCCACCAAAGCATGAGATCCTTAATCCTTTCGTTGAATGGAATGAAGCCCGTCCAAATGCGACTTCAGCCGATGAATGATGTCCTGATCTTTCGTTTCGAGGACGAGACCGCGCTTGAAGGCCGCTTCAGCTTCTGACTCTTTCCCCGCCTTCCAGTATACCTGACCCAGATGATCTAGTATCTCTCCATCTGCATCCAGCCGGACGGCCTCTTCCAACAACGGGATAGCTTCGTCGAGACGATCCATTTTGAAATACGCCCATCCCAGAGAATCCAGGTACGCGGCGTTGCGCGGATCCTGCGAGAGCGCCCGCTCGATCAGCTTCACGGCTTCCTCCAGATGGATTCCCATGTCCGCGTAGAGAAAACCCAGACTATTGAGAACCTCCGGATGATCCGGCTCGATCTCCAGCGCTTTCTGTCCGGCCTGCTGGGCTTCTTCCAGCTTACCCTCCCGATGAAGCAGCGCGATCAAGTGCAGCAGCGGTTCCACCGCCTGCGGGGCTGATCGCGCCGCCTGGCCGTAGGCCTCTTCGGCCGCCTCGAACTGCCGGCCGGACTCGTAAGCCATTCCGAGCACCATCCAAAACTGAGCGGTCACCAGCCCGGAAGAACGGCTGTCGAGAACGGCTCTTAAGGTCTCCACCGCTTCCTGCCAGCGCCCTTGTTCGATCCGGACCAGCGCCAATTCCAGATGGGCTTCCGGATCCCGCGGCTTGAAGCTGAGATACCGGCCCAGCCATTCGGCGGTCTGATCCAAATCTCCCAATCGGCGCGAGATTTGCGCCAGGTAATAAATCAGCGTAGTGTTGGCCGGTTCCAGCTTCAGAGCGTTCAGGAACTCATTCCGAGCTTCGTCAACCCGACCGCCCAGCTCCAGACTCACCGCCAGCGCCAGCCGCGCCTCCAGGTATCCGGAATCCAGCTCC
>CAZKNC010000125.1:0-992 GCA_964553935.1 uncultured Planctomycetia bacterium
TCCTCACCGAGGCGGCTCTCGCGCATCCGCAAAATGCGGTACTCGCGCGGCTCGAGCGACATGATGTAGAGCGTTTCGTCGAAATCCAGCGTGGTGCGCAGCGCATTGCCGATCTCGTACAGAAGGGTCAGCTCCCGGCGGGCGTGCTCCAGCAGTTCTTCCAGCTTGTTGGCCTTCACAGACCCATTATACCTCGGCTGCTTTCCTTGACAGGGCGGCGGAGCCCACGTTATAGTGGAACATCCCTCGAAAGGCAAGGACAGCCCGATGCTTCTAAAGATGACAAATATCCTTCAAAAAGAAAAAAGAATCCTCGCCTCCGCTCTTTTCTTTCTGGCGGTTATCGCGTGGACGAAAATGCGCCCCTTGGGGATCGGATCAGCCGATATGCGCTGGGGTCTCCAAAAGCGTTTGTTGCCGGCCTCCGCCCCTCCATCGGCGGCGACCGAGACGCCCCTCAATCTGGGCCATCTTCAGCCGACTGGGGAAACCATGCCGGATGGATCCGAAGTCTGGGGCTACCCGGAAGGATCTGAATTGGAAGGGGTCCTCGAAGTCCATGTTCGGGACGGGCGGGTTATCCGCGAAGTTCTGCGGCCATCCGCGCGCCGTTCCGGCTCGCAAATGGCCGGCGTCCTGCGCTGACGCTTTTTCTCCCATGACTTTCGCGGCAACTCCCGTCGCTCAGCCACCGCTCGACCGTCTTCCCTCCACTTCCCTGCTTCGCCTGTACGATCCCGCGACTCAGGGCAACAGTTTCTCTCTGGATGGGTTTCCGGCCATCCGGGAGGGCAAAAGCTGGCAGGGTCGTCTGATCGAATTCGTGGAGTTTAAAGGAACGCTGGGGATGACGACCAATCAAACCTTATTCCGACAGCTGCTGGAAACCGGTGTCCTGGACGGCCGTTTGAGGGAATTCAAAAAAGAGGGCCGATCCCCGTCGCAGGTTTATCAGGTGCTGTACAACGAATCAGCCGTGGAAGCGGCCCGGA
>CAZKNC010000125.1:1002-4971 GCA_964553935.1 uncultured Planctomycetia bacterium
CTCCTCACGGAGCTGGATCCTTTGGTCCAGGAAGTTCGGCGCATCGCCGAGGCCATGAAAGGGGTGGCCGCCTTCACCAAGGTTCCCAATCTCAAAGTGGGGCCGGAAGCGGTCCGGCGGGCGGCGGCCAGCGGCAGCGTTCATCCCAACGTCACGCTGGTTTTTTCCGACCGGCATTATCTCGACACCGTGGAGGGGTATCTGCGCGGGCTGGAGGAATTGGGCCGGCGGCGGCAGGATCTTTCCGGCCTCTATTCGGTCAACTCCCTGTTTGTCAGCCGCATCGATCGGGTGGCCGATCCGATGATTGAAGAGAAGGCCCAAACCGCGCTGGATCCGGCCGAACAAAAAATCCTTCGCCTGCTCAGAGGTAAGATTGCCGTTGCGCAGGCCAAGAAAGTCTACCGGATGTTTGAAGCGATCTTCCTGGGCAAACCGTTTTCCGATCCGGAAGGCCTTTACGCCGACGAGGAAGGACAATCGATGCTCAAACGGATCGAGGATTTGAAGATCCTTTTCCGCGCTTTCTCCGCCCGAGGCGCCGTTCCTCAGCGCCTTCTGATCGCTTCAAGCGGCGTCAAATCGGAGCAGCCTTACAGCCCCTTGCTCTACGTCCTGCCGTTTTTAGGGCCGTGGTCCGCCAATACCATGCCGGAAGCGACGTTGGAGGCCCTGAGCCGTTTTGTCGCGGGGCTATCCGAGGACCGGGTCACGGCGCTCAAAAAACGGAACCTGATGTCCGAACCGCTGCCCGCGGTTCCTACCGGTCTTCAGCCGGTCCAGGAATGGGACCGAATTCTGCTGATGAGCCCGGAGGATCGCAAGCGGGAAGGGATCGCGGAGCTGACGCCGGATTGGATCCTGAGGGAAGCGCATCGGCTTGTCTTTAAGCCCCGCGCCACTTCGCTTCGCGCGATCGCGGACACCCTGCGCGATAAGGGGGCGGAATCTTTCACCGCGGATGAACAAGCCACCTTGAAAGGCATCGAAAGCAAACTTCAGAGCCTCTAATGTTCAACTCTATTCCTGAAATCCTTGAAGAACTTAAAGCCGGGCGCATGATCGTTGTCGTGGACGGCGAGGACCGGGAGAATGAAGGCGATCTGGTTCTCGCGGCTCAATTCGCCGCGCCGGAAGCCGTCAACTTTATGGCCCGGCATGGACGGGGACTGATCTGCGTTCCCATGGAGCCGGAGCGCCTGCAGGTGCTTGAGCTTCAGCCCATGGTTGTGGAAAGCCAAGCCCCCTTCGGGACCGCTTGGATGGTTTCGGTGGACGCCGCGCAGGGGATCACCACCGGCATTTCGGCGCATGATCGCGCCGCGACGATTCGAAAACTGATCGATCCGGACGCCCGCCCGGCTGACCTGGTTCGGCCGGGGCACATTTTTCCGCTCAAAGCGCGGCACGGCGGCGTGCTGGTCCGGGCCGGCCACACGGAAGCGGCGGTGGACCTGACGCGGCTGGCCGGTTTGTCCCCGGCCGGCGTGATCTGCGAGATCATGAACCCCGACGGTTCCATGGCCCGCGTGCCGGAGCTCAAGGAATTTTCCGAGAAGCACGGATTGAAGATCTGCACCATCGCCGAGCTCATCCGGTACCGGCTTTCCAAGGAGCGCCTGGTTCATCGGGTGACGGAAACCGTCCTGCCCACGCCGTATGGAGAATTTCAGCTGGTCGTCTACGAATCGGCGGTGGATCATTCCGCGCACATGGCGCTGGTGCTGGGAGACATCCGCCAGCCCCCCGTGCTGGTGCGGGTCCATTCCCAATGTTTGACCGGCGATGTCTTCGGTTCTTCGCGCTGTGACTGCGGGCCTCAGCTGGACGCCGCGCTCAAGCGCGTGCAGAAGGAAGGGCGCGGCGTCATCCTGTATTTGCGGCAGGAAGGGCGGGGGATCGGGCTGGTCAACAAGCTTAAGGCCTATGCGCTGCAGGACAAGGGGCTGGATACCGTGGAAGCCAATCGGGCGCTCGGTTTTCCGGCGGATTTGAGAGATTACGGAATCGGAGCGCAGATGCTGGCCGACCTGGGACTCACCGAAATCCGCTTGATGACGAACAACCCCCGCAAGGTGGTCGGCCTGGAAGGGTTCGGTCTGAAACTGGTCGAACGGGTTCCTTTGGAGGTCCCTCCCACGCCGGCCAACGCCAAATACCTGAAGGCCAAGCGGGAAAAACTCGGGCACCTCCTGCTGGAAGTGCTGGAATCCGAGTGAAGCGCTACGGCATTGTCGCCAGCCGTTTCAACCGAGAAATCACCCAGCGTTTGGTGGAAGGGGCCCGCCGTTTTTTTCAGCGGAAGAAGGTTCGTTCGACGGCCTCGGATGTCGTTTGGGTGCCGGGTGCTTTCGAACTGCCGACGGCCGCGCTTCGGATGGCTCGGTCCGGCCGGTATCGGGGTGTGGTGGCGGTCGGCTGCATTCTCGAAGGGGAAACCGCCCACTACCGTTATTTGTCGGGCGCGGTGCTCCATGGTTTGATGACCGCCGGTTTGCTGGCCGGCATCCCGGTCGGGTGCGGCGTGATCACGGCGCGAAGCTGGAAAGCCGCGGCCGCCCGGTCCCAGGAACGGGGGCTCAATCGAGGCCAGGAGGCGGCGGAGGCCGTGTGGGAGATGACGCATGGCCGCCGGTAAACGGTCCCGCGCACGGGAAATCGCGCTGAAAGTTCTCTATCAACTGGACGTCACTCGGGACGACCCGGAGGAGGGGCTGAAGATTTTCTTCCGGCACCATCGGGTCCCGGTCAACTCGCAGTCTTTCATCGGTTTGCTTGTCCGCGGAACCGCGGAAAAGCGTTCCGAAATCGACGCACTGCTTTCCAAACACGCGCTGAACTGGTCGCTGGACCGGATGGCCATGGTCGACCGGAACATTCTGCGTCTGGCTGCCTTCGAACTGCTTTTTCATAACGACACGCCGCCCAAGGTGGTCATCAACGAGGCGGTGGAACTCGCCAAGCGCTTCGGCTCGTTCGACTCCAGCAAGTTCGTCAATGGTGTTCTGGATGCCATTCACAAGAAGAAAATGGTCCCCGAACTGCAGGATCTCGGCGATGGCGCCGCCGAGGGTTGACCTTCACCTCCATACGCTTCTTTCCGACGGAACCTTCACTCCCGAAGAGGTTGTTCAGCGGGCCCGGTCTGCCGGCTTGGCGGCGATCAGCATCACCGACCACGATTCAGTGGCCGCACTCTCTCCGGCGCGGCGCACGGCCGGCCCTTCCTTGGAAATAATCTCCGGCGTGGAGCTGACGGCCGCGTTTAAAGAGCGGGAACTCCACATTCTCGGCTACGGCTTTCTCGAAACCGATCCGGCGCTTCAGCGCTACCTGGAGCAGGCGCAAGGGGGCCGGCGGGCCCGGATCCAGGCGATGATCGACCGCCTGAAGGAGCAGGGGATCCAGGTGACGCTGGAGGAGGTGGAGACGCAAGCCGGCGATGTCGATTCGATCGGACGGCCTCATCTCGCGGAAGCGATGAAGAAAAAAGGAATCGTCGGTTCCCTCTCGGAAGCGTTTGACCGCTACATCGGAGATCACGCCCCCTGCTTCGTGCACAAGGCGACGCTGTCTGTGGAGCAGGCGGTTCAACTGATTCGGCAGGCGGGTGGGGTCACGGTGTTGGCCCATCCTCACCGCATGGTGGAAGAGGATTGGCTTCCGGAACTGATCCGGCAGGGAATTCAGGGGATCGAAGTGTATCACCCCGACCACAGCTCTTCCGTTGCGGAAAAGTATCGCCGCTTCGCGGAAGGGCAAGGTCTTTTAATCACCGGCGGTTCCGATTGCCATGGCCTGCGCCGGCCGGGCGGCCCGTTCATCGGGAAGGTTCCGGTGCCGTACCGCTGTTTGGAACAGATCAAAAATGTCATTGCGAGCGAAGCGAAGCAATCCCATCTTTAAAACGAGATTGCTTCGTCGTTTCACTCCTCGCAATGACGATGAGCGCTTTATGTCCCTAGCGCT
>CAZKNC010000126.1:0-4927 GCA_964553935.1 uncultured Planctomycetia bacterium
TCGTTCGAAGATTGGTTTTCGAGCCGGTTTGAAAGCCGGGAAAGCCGCCAGCGGGTTCTCCGTCAGGCCATCGGCTATCTTCAGGCGATTGAATCGATGCAGGCCGCGTATGCTCCGGCCGGCGGCCCGGCGGTCCCGGTTCATCCGGAGCCGGCCTCCCTTTCGCCGGATCAACTGCAGGCGGCCTTCCGAGCGGCGGCCCAGCGGCTCGGCTTTTCGCGGCGCCAGCGCCAGGCGGTGCTTCGCGGTTTCTCCCGCCGTCGGCTGGCTCCCGATCAGACGCCCCGCCTGGGTGAGCCGTACAATCCGGTGTTGTTCCGGCAGGCCTGGATTGAAGCGCGGCAGAACGCCCGCCATCATCGGCTCCGCCCCGGCAGTTTCCCTCCGCCAGGGCCGGCGGTTTTGAGCCCGGAACAATTGCGGATCGTGAACTACTATTACTGGAAATTGTGGGCGACCCAGCAGGCGCTTCGGTTCCTGGAAGGGGATGCCGCCGCTCAGGTGGCGGCTAACGATCCCGCCCAAAATCCGGCCGATCTGTCCGCCCGATTCCTCACGGCCGCCAACGCCCGGGGGATGTCTGCCGATGATCAGAGAACGCTTCTGATGATTTATTGGGGGGAGCAGGCCAAAGCCCACATGGACCTGGCCCTCGGCCAGGACGGGGAGACGGTCTCCCGTCCGTTCTGGCCCGGTTTCGTCACCGGCCACCTTCAGCAGGAAATCGACGTTTTCCGAAACGACGACACGATCGCCGCGCTCATGCCGGCCCTGTTCCTGAGCTTTGTCTGGAAGGAGGACGCATACCTAGAACGGCTCCTCAGCCCGGAATCTTTTTGGGAAGGATTCGGCGCCGTGATCACCTTGCCCTTACACCTCTTGCGCGTGTTGTTGGTGAGCTACGCGGTGCCGATCGGGTTCTTCGCTTCCATGGCGAATCGGACATTTTTAAGCGCCACCCAGCGGGAAGCCAACGTCCGGGCCCCCTTCCGAGTTTCCGGAGACGCCGGACTGGGGGGGTACCTCTCCCCGATTCAGTACGTGATCCGAGTGATCGGCCGCTGGCTGGTGGGGCACTTGTATATCCTGATGGCGATCCTACTGGGTCGGGAAGTGGTTCGCGACGCGGAAGTGGCGCTGGGGATCTTTCGGTGGGACCGGAAGGACGGCGGGGTGGCTATGCATGCCCGGCGCCTGCTGGAGCGGGGCGACGTTTCGGCGGCTTTGTTCAGCACCCTGCACGGCCCTTCAAACCCTTACTTCGGCATGGCTCGGATTCTCCTGCCCAACCATTTCGCGGCGGAACCCTGGATGACCGGGGTGCGCAAGTACGGCCGCTACGATGAGGAATATTTCGGGCCGGATTTCAATGGGGGAATGGCCAGCGTCGGAGCGCTCCGCCCGGACCGGCAGAAGAACAACGGGGCGACCATCTTCTTCCCGGCGGGACCGGAGCTCACGGCCGACGGGATCCGCGTGACCAACCATCCGGAGCGGGTTGCCATTCAGACCCCGGGCTCCTCTCTGCATAAGAGCTACAACGTCGGCGTAGCCCTGCAGTATCTGCAGGGCTACGTGACTCCCGTTCCCTGCTGGGAGGTTGATGAGAGGAAGACCGATCAATGGCAAGCCGGCGCTCAATTTTCGGTCCGCTTTGAACGGACTCAGGATCTGGCTTTTCCGGAACTGGAACAGGTCCGCGCGGAGATCCGAAACCCTTCCAATCGGACCGCTGGTACCCGCCAGCAGGAAGGAGTAAGGGCCGCTTCGGAGGCCTGGCAGCTCAGCCACCGGTTCCAGCAGGAGCGGGATCTGAGGCGATCCCGCCGGCCGGTGAGCGATGACGAGGTCCGGAAATTGGAAGTGACCCGCCCGGTCCGCACGGAAGGCGGTTTCGACATATACAAGGACGGCCGGGGCCAGCGCTACCAATGGCTGCTCTCGATCGCCGGTTGGCTGATGCCGAAGTTTCTGGGCTGGAGTTTTGATGAGCAGGGAGAAATGCGCCGCAGTCTGTTGTCCGTGGTTCCCTGGTATTTGATCACCGGTTCGACGGCACTGGTTTTCCTCTTTAAATTGGGTTCTCCTTTTTGGGCGGTGGCGGCTCTCCTGGGTCCGCCATTTGCCGCGGCGTTGTTTGGAACCGTGGCGGCACTTTCCTTTATCGGGTTCCTTCAGCACAGCGGCCTTCAGGCGATGAAAGCCCATTACGACCCTGATCTTTTGGATGAAAGTGTGGGAGGACTTTTCCGCGGGATTCGGATGGAACCGCTGGAACAGGCCCTGGGCGGGCGGGTGGAGGCGGCCCAGTATGACGGTCTGGCGTGGGAGGGTTGGCAACTGATTCAAGCCGATCCGGTCCTGCGGCGCCGTGTCATCGATTACGCCTATCTGCTTCAGACGCTTCATCCGGTCGGCCGATGGTTCATGAATCGCTGGTGGAGACGCCGGACCGCGGAGAGACAGATCCGGCGAGGGCTCCGGCAGGCGGTCGAAGGAGCCGTGGCGGGAATTCCGGATCGCCAACAGCAAAATCAGCGGCGGCTTCATCTCTGGAGAGCGGTCCACGAAGCGGTTCTTCGGAACACTCAGGGTGAACATATGGATATCGACGATTCCCTGCCCAGCATTATGTACCACGGCAGCCGGGAGCGCGGGGTCATCCGGGGCGAGGATGTCAATTCCCAGTTCCTCACCGAGGGATTGACACCGTTGAACGATGGAATGGAACACCTGGGCGTTCCTGTTTCCGGTTATCGGGACTGGCAGCGAGTTTCCATCAAAGGGACCCTGATGGGCGGGGCCCGTCGGCCGGCTCTGCCGGATCAGCCGGATACGGCTCCCATCGAGCTCTACCATCAGACCGGAGGTAGGCAGACTTTCAATGAGTTTTATATGGCGCACTCCTCCCTTCAGCCGGACATCGAAGAAACGGAACGGTTTCTGGCGGAAGCCGGCCGCCGGGAAGCGGAACGATTTCCCGCCGATCTCACCGCGGTCCAGGTGGATGCCTACCTGACTCAGCGGGAACAGCGGCTGGGTTTGCCGTCCGGGACCTTCCTGCGTCTTTCCCAGCTTGGCTGGACGGACGCGAAACTGCAGTCCGAAATCCGGAATCTCCGGAGTGTCTTGGAAACGGAAGGCGCTCTCCAGATCGAAAGTGCCGGGCGCCTTGGGCCGGTTCCGGAACGGTACAGCCGGGAAGTGGTGACCCTTTCCATCCTGTTCGGCGTGACGAAGAATCAGGTGGTCCGCTTTGCCGGGCCGGTGGGGCCAGTGGTGGATTTGGAGTGGTCCCCGCTGGATGGGCTTTACGACGCCAGTGAATGGGACCTGACGGGCGGGATCGCCACGTTCCCGGGCACGAATATCGCCCGGCTTCCGCTCTATCGCCGGCGTTCCAAAATGCACACCTCTCCACCGGTTCCATTTCTGGCGGCCCTGCGCCTGCTGGAGGAGCCGCCCTGGCTGGCCCCGGCTTCCGGGTTCAATCGTCTGCCCACTGATGCGTTTGAGATTGGCGAGAGCACCGCGGAGGATACCAAATTCGCCAAGATGAACAAGCACCACCCCCGTTTCCCAACGATGAACGCCTACAACGGCCAGAAACTGGCGCGCGTTTTTGGTCACGAAGAAATGCGCAAGCGGGACGCCGGAACCTCCAGGGCCCTGCAGTTGTTCAAGGGGATGGGCATCGAGCAGGCGATCCAGCATTTGTTCGACCATCCAATCTTCGGAACCCGCCGGCCGGCGGCGCTCAACGGCCCGCCGGTTTATACCGATGAGCAAGCCCGGATTCAGCGTCTCTTCGGGTGGGACCAGGCTGCGGATGACCGTTCCGGCATGACGATCTTCGGCCTGCAGGCGTTCCGTCGGGATGAGATCGCCGCGGGAGGATGGCGGGGAGCGGGGATGTTCTCCTACCTCTACAGCGGGTTCACCGCCACCCGGCTTTCAGCTCAGCGCGTGGGGCCTTTTGCGCCGGGGGACAACGCCGCTTACTGGGAACACCGGACGTATGAACTGTTCGACCAGCGCCCGACAGTCGGCGGTGAGTTCCGTGAGACCCTGCGCCGAATCCAACAGCGCCATCAGTCGGCCCAAACGCCCGCCGCGCGGCTTCTCAACGGTAATACCGATCCGCAGTCTCTTCTGCATGGAGTTCTGGCGGATCCCTGGACGGTTTTGTCCGAGATGGGCGCGGACCAGCCGAATCGGATCACCCGCCTGCAAACCGCGTTGAACCGGAACAGGCCGCTTCCTCCGGCGCCTTCGGTTCCCGTGCGGGCCGCACCAGCGCCAGCGCCTGCCGCGCCGGCGCCCGTGGCGCCGGCGACTACGACCGCTCCATCCCCGTCGTCCAAGGTTTCCGTTTCCTCTCCCGTTGCGGGTCTTGAACAGATCCGGCGGGTGGAGACGGCCCGAAGACAGACGCTGGAATTCCTGGAGGGGATCGCCTCACAGCTTACTCAGGTTTTTGTGGGAATCGGCCCGGATCAGGCCCGGATCCACCGGACCGAGCTGGAGCAGTTGGCTGCCATGGCCGATCTTCTGCCGGATTCGATCCGGCAAAGGATTTTCATCGTGACGCCGGACGCCACCTTCGGCCGGCAGCTGGAGCGAGCCGGGTTCATCGCCAGCAGTGATCCTCTGGTGGTGGTGGACCGCTTGAGCGCTCGAATGATCGAGCCGGCGGAGGCATGGGTTCTGCAGTATGACGCCGGTTTGGAGGAAAGGAACGCCCTGCAGGAGGCGATTGGACTTCTGGGGGTTCCGATGGAGCTTCAGCCGCCGGCGGAAGGATTGGAATCCGGCGCGGGCTTGGAACATCTCTTGAAAATTCTTCTGGCGAATCTGACGGGAGTCCCCTCCAGCCGGATCTCCTCCTCGGCGGGGTTGGAGGAATTGGCTGCGGCTCTCCAGGTTC
>CAZKNC010000127.1:0-4924 GCA_964553935.1 uncultured Planctomycetia bacterium
GAGGTCGTTCACCCCGCACCCGTCCCTCCGGCCCTAACGTGGGAGGCGGCCGGACTCCGCGACGGGGTTGCCCGGTGCGGCACATCCGCAGGCCGGCTACCTTGAATACGCCCTCAGAGACCGGCCGAGGACTAAGGGAGTCCCGCGTCGGCGGGACGAACGGTGCCAAACCGGGCACCCCGTCGCGGAGGACGAGACGCCGGCCGGCTCGCTGGGCCGGCCAAGTGTGTCTGAACACCCTGCCTCCGAACGGACGGCCAACGTTGGTGACTAGGTGAGGATCTGTTTCGAACGGACGGAGCCGTCCGCGGCGACGTCGTAGACGATCGGGACGCCAGTCCCGATCTCCAGCGCCAGCACTTGCTCTTTCGTCAGTTTATCCAGCCGCATCACGATCGAGCGCAGGGAATTGCCGTGCGCGGCGACCAGCACGTTCTTGCCTGTTTTGAGATCCGCAAGGATTTTTGACTCGAAGTACGGAATCGTCCGGGCTGCGGTGTCTTTGAGCGACTCTCCCCCGGGCGGGGCCACGTCGTAACTGCGCCGCCAGATCCTCACCTGCTCATCGCCGAACTTCTTCGCGGTCTCCGCTTTGTTGAGCCCCTGCAGATCCCCATAATGCCGCTCATTGAGCGCCTGATCTTTCGCGATCGGAACATTTTCCTGTCCGAGTCCGCGCAGGATGATCTGAAGCGTTTCGTTCGCCCGGCTGAGGACCGAGGTATAGGCCAGATCGAACCGCAGATTCAGCGCCTGAATCCGTTCTCCCGCCTTGCGGGCCTCTTCCCGTCCGGCGTCCGTCAGGCCCACATCGACCCAGCCGGTGAACCGATTCTCCAGATTCCATTGCGATTGTCCGTGCCGCACCAGAACCAGTTTTGACATGGGCAACATTGTACCGAGGGGGCCGAAACTTGACAACCTTGGATGCCTATGTTACTTAATTCGTAACCTTTTGGAACGAAGGCTGTTCCATCGCGCAACCGTTTCCTGATAAGGAGGAGGAACACGATGGGCTGGATGATGTCAACCGCAGCAGAATCCGTAAGAGCCATGTTCACGCGCATGGCGTGGTCCACCCCACGCATTGTGGGGGCCGTCGCCATTCTGATTATCGGATGGTTGATCGCGCGCGCCGTGAAGTGGGGGCTGGTGAAGGCCCTCAAGGCTGTTCCGTTTGATGACTTTGCCAGGAAGCTCAAGGTGTCGGATTTCCTTCAGAAGGGGGAAGTCCGGTACCAGCTTTCAGAATTGATCGGGATCACCGCCTATTGGGTGATCCTGTTGGCTTTTCTCCTGGCGGGCTTGGATGCGCTGGGGATGACCGTTGCGGCCCAGCTCCTCGAAAAGGTGCTTGATTACGTCCCGCAGGTTTTGGCCGGCGTGATCGTGCTGCTGCTGGGGCTTTTCTTCGCGACGCTGGTCGGCGGTATTGTCCAAACAGCCGCTGCCAACGCGGGTGTTGCCCAGGCGAAGGGTTTGAGCCAGATCGCGCGGGTCGCGGTAATCATTTTTTCGGTCGCGGTCGCGCTGGAGAAATTCTTCAGCTCCATGATCATTCAGACGACCTTCACCATCGTGTTGACGGCGATCTGCTTCGGCTTCGCCCTGGCGTTCGGGCTTGGCTGCAAGGACATCGCCGGCCGGTCGGTGTCGGATTTTCTGGATAAAATTCGCGGGGGGAGGTAGTCACACTTCGCCCTTGAAAACAACGCAGTTGGAAGAGGGGTATTCTCAGCGGATACCCCTCTTTTTTTCTTGAAGCGTCCGATGAAAATCGGCATGACGTACGATTTGAAGACCGAATACGTCTTCAAATCGACCGATCCGAAGGACGCCAACGCCGAGTTCGACCACCCGGATACCATTCAGGTGATCCAGGAGGCGATCGAGGCGATGGGCCATTCCGTGGTCCGGATTGGCAGCGTCCAGCAGCTTCTTGAGCGGCTGGATCGGCTGGATGTGGACTTGGTGTTCAACATCGCCGAAGGGGCCTTCGGGCGCAACCGGGAAGCGCAGGTGCCGATCCTGCTGGAGATGAAAGGGATTCCCTTTACCGGTTCCGACGGCTTGACCCAGGCCTTGACGCTGGACAAGTTGATGACCAAAAAAGTCCTGCTCAGCGAAGGGATTCCCACTCCCCGCTTTTTCGATCTTCACCAACCCGGCGATGCGATTCCGCAGGACGTTTCTTTCCCCTTGATCGTGAAGCCCCGTTTCGAAGGGTCCAGCAAGGGTCTCACGGAAAATTCGGTGGTCCGCTCTGAGAAGGAGCTTCGGGAGCAGGCCCGCTGGGTGATCGAGACGTACCGCCAGTCGGCCATAGCGGAGGAATTCATCCGCGGCAATGAATTCACGGTGGCGGTCGTCGGCAATGAAACCCCCGAAGTCTATCCGGTTGTCCGGATTCAGATCGACGGAAAGGATGAGCTGGGGGATCTCTTTTATACCTTCTCGCGGATCGCTTCAGGCGCCCAATACCTTTGTCCGGCCCGGATCGACGCGAAGCTGGAAAAACGTCTTCAGGAATTGGCGCTTCGAACCTACCGGGCCGTCGAGTGCCGGGATTTCGGACGGATTGATTTCCGTGTGGACGCGTCGGGCAATCCCTTTGTTCTGGAAATCAATCCGCTGCCGTCCCTTTCCACCGAGGACGTTTTTGGAATCTTGGCGGGGCATGCCGGTATTTCGTACGGCGCCATGATCGCGCGCATCGTGGATGCGTCCATTCAGCGTTATGGGTTGGGCGTTCAGGAAAGGGCCCGGCGATGAAGATCGCGCTGATTCACAATTTGAAGCCGTCGGTCAAGGATCCCACGCTGCCGAACGACTATTATTCCGAATGCGACAGCCCGAAAACCGTGCGAGCCATCCGGCAGGCGCTGGAAAAGGGCGGACACACGGTACTGCCCGTTGAGGCGGATCGAAACCTTCCCGCTTGGCTGGCTCAAAATCCGGTGGATCTGGCGTTCAACATTTCGGAGGGATTCCGCGGGGAGGCCCGCGAAGCCCGCGTGCCGGCTCTTTTGGAACTGATGGGTGTCCCCTGTACCGGTTCCGGTGTTCTCTCGCTGGCGCTGGCGCTCGACAAGGCCAAATCCAAACAGATCTTCCGCGCGATGGGCATCCCCACGCCGAATTTTCAGCTGTTCGCTCATGCCGATGAGCCGGTCGATCCCCGGCTGAAATACCCGCTGATCGTCAAGCCGAACTGCGAGGGATCCGCCAAAGGAATCCTCTCTTCCAGTGTGGTTTCCGACGAGACGGCGCTGCGCATCCAGGCTGGCCGCGTGCTGGAGCTGTACGATCAGGCGGCACTCGTGGAGGAATTCATCGAAGGGATGGAGCTGACCGTCGGTATTTTAGGCGAAGATCAGGTGCTGCCCATCCTGGAGGTTGATTTCAGCGGCTGCCGAGCTTCCGGAGAAACGTTCTATTCCTGGAGAATGAAGGAATTCCAGGGCAATAAGGAAATGTGCTTGAATCCCCAGTTTTGGTGCCCGGCCCGGCTGAATCCCGAGGTGGCCAAAGCGGTGCAGGCGGTCGCTTGGAAGGCGGCCAAGGCCCTGGGAGTTCGCGACATCGCGCGCGTGGACATCCGCCTCAGTTCCGACGGCATCCCCTTTGTTTTGGAAGTCAACCCGCTGCCTGGAATGGATCCGGAAGAGTCTAATCTTCCGATCATGACGAAAGCCGCGGGCCTTGCGTACGAGTCGTTTATTCTGCGATTGGTGCAATGGGCCGTTGAACGCTCGAAGAAGAACACTGCAGCCCCATTTTTCATACCCTCATCCACTTCGAATGTCCCTGCTCCACAGGCTCCGCGAAACGAGGCACTCCCCGGCTCTGCGGATCCGCGGAAGGGACTTACCGGCGCTTCCGAAATGGTCGTGCGCGGGAAAAACCGCCGCCGCCCGGAAGTCCGGAACAGCGATCCGAAGGAGGAAAACCTTGGACGATAGTTATCGCCAAATCCCGCTCTGGAAAGACGTTTCCACGGAGGATTGGGAAGATTGGCACTGGCAGCTTCGCAACCGGATCTACACCGTAGACCAGCTCCGGCAGGTCCTTCAGCTGACCCCGGAAGAAGAGGAAGCCTGTTCCCGCAAGGAAGGACGGCTGGTGATGGCCATCCCTCCCTATTGGGCGGCCTTGATGGATCCGCGGGACCCGAGCTGTCCCATCCGCCGTCAGGCGGTCCCGTTGACCGAGGAGTTTCAGATCGGTCCCAACGACATGCGGGATCCCTGCGGCGAAGATTCCGACATGCCCGTTCCGGGACTGGTTCATCGGTATCCGGACCGGGTGCTGTTCTTGGTAACCGAGCAGTGCGCGATGTACTGCCGGCACTGCACCCGCCGCCGGCTGGTCGGCGAGAACCACGGGCTGATGAGCACGTACGAGCGGACCTTCGAGTACCTGCGCCGGCACACGGAGGTCCGGGACGTCCTGATCTCCGGCGACGACCTGCTGATGATGACCGACGTGCGGCTGGGCCAGGTGCTGGCCCGCTTAAAAGAGATCCCGCACCTGGAGTTCATCCGCATCGGGTCGCGCACCCCGGTGACCATGCCCCAGCGCGTCACCCCGGAGTTCTGCGAGGTGCTCAAGAAATACAAGCCGGTCTGGATGTCCCTGCACTTCTGCCACCCGAAGGAGGTCACCCCGCGGCTTAAAGCCGCGATGGACTTGCTCTCCGACAGCGGCGTCCCGCTGGGCTCGCAGACGGTGCTGCTGCAGGGGATCAACAGCGAGCCGGCGGTGATGAAGAAGCTGATGCACGAGTTGCTGAAGGTCCGCGTGAGACCCTACTACATCTACCAGTGCGACATGGCGCAGGGGATCACGCACTTCCGCACCTCGGTCGACACGGGGCTCAAGACCATGGAGGCCCTGCGGGGCCATACCAGCGGCTACGCGGTCC
>CAZKNC010000128.1:0-4915 GCA_964553935.1 uncultured Planctomycetia bacterium
GATCGTCTTGGCGTAAGGCCCCTTGTCGATCACGAAATCGATCTGGAACTGTTCCATGGCCGGGTAGAGAAACTCTTCCACCACTTTGGACATCCGGTGGATTTCATCGATGAAGAGAACGTCCCCTTCACCCAGATTAGTCAGGATCCCGATCAGGTCCCCGGCCCGCTCGATGGCCGGCCCGGAAGTGGCGGTGATTTTGGTGCCCATTTCTTTGGAGATGATGTAGGCCAGCGTGGTCTTGCCCAGCCCCTGCGGCCCGCTGAGGAGCAGGTGCTCCAGGCACTCCCCTCGCTGCTGGGCCGCCTGGATGGAGATCCGCAGGTTCTCCACCAATTCGGGCTGGCCGACGAACTCTTCCAGCTTCTGGGGCCGCAAGGAGAGGTTCAGGACCCGGTCCTCGTCGGTTTCCTGCTGAGTCAGCAGAATCTCCCGCGCGCCTGCTTCTTTCTTAATGATTTCCTCGTTCACGTTTTTGATCGCTGTTTATACACTTCATTCAGGATCTCTTCGACGGTCGACAAGCCCGCGTTGCGGCCTAAGGCATTCTTGATCATGGCCTGGGCTTCCGGCCGCTTGTACTGCAGTTGAAGCAAAACCTCCAGCGCTTCGGCGGCGGCGTCCGGCACCGGAACAGCCGCGGTTATCTCTCCGTCCAGAATCAGCGCATACTTGCCCACCTTTCCCTGGAGTTTGGCCACGATTTCCCTCGCCCGCTGAGGTCCGATTCCAGGCAGAGACCTCAACACATCGGTGTTGCCCTCATCGATCGCCCGCGCGATAAACGGGATCGGCTGGTTGATCGCGCGGGTAGCCGCCTTCGGCCCGATTCCGGAAACGGTGATGAACCGTTCGAAAAATTCCCGCTCAATCTCGTTCAAAAATCCGATCAGGATGGGAACGGCGCGGGAAGGTTCGAGGTGATGGTAATGGTAGGTCACCAGCCGAAGACGCCCGTCGGCGGTCAGGTGCCGGTCCAAGGTGCGGAGGATGGCCGCCGGCATCAGCACCTCATAGGTCACACCGTTGGTTTCGAGCAGGATGGCGGTCTCGCGGCGCTCCACCAGGATGCCGCTCAATCGGGAGATCATTGTTTTCGCTGTCCGTCCAGGTGGCAGAGCGCCACCGCAAGCGCGTCGGTCACATCGGCCGGAACCTCCCGATCGGACAGCCGCAGCCGCGTCTGAACCAGTCTCGCGACTTGATTCTTGCCGGCATGCCCCTGCCCAACCACGGAACGCTTGATACGCGTGGGAAGATAGCTGACCACCGGCAAGTCGTTCCGGGCAGCTGTTTCCAGCAGAACCCCGCGCACGTGGCCCATTAAAATGGCGGGTTGGGGAGTTTTGTAATGGCTGTAAAGGTCTTCAACGGCCATGAGGTCCGGACGGAGATGGGCGATCAGTTTCTTCATCTCTCCGGCAATCACGTGAAGACGCTGCGGCAGAGAATCCGTTCGATTGGAGCGAACCAGGCCAGCTTCGACCAGACGGGGATCCGATCCATTCTGGACCTCGATCACCCCATAGCCGGTCCGATCCAGGCCGGGGTCTATCCCGAGGATCCGCATGGACCCTAGGATAGCACGCTTAAGGTCCGCAGACGAGATTCTTCAGTTCTTGGAGGGTTTTGGCGTACTGGCGGCGGGTTTCGCCGGTCTGCGCGTCCTTCCACCAGAGCAGGTAGCCGCCCAGCGCCCACTGGTCGTGCTGCTTGTCCCACGCCAGGTTGATCTGAACTCCTCCGCCGTTGTCGACGTAGGATTGAGTCTTTGCTTGAAGCTTCGCGACGATTTTGTCGATGGTTACGCGGGAATCGCTCACGCGGATCGGCGTCCTGAAAATCGGATGCCGGCTCACCACCTCATCAGCAAACTGGACTTTGATCTGCTGGGCGATTTCCCGAAGACACTCATCAAACTGGGCCTTCATTTCGGAAGTTACCGCCGTCCGAAGGACCGGCGCCGCCGGCGAAGAAACGGCCGCGACCGCAGCAGCCGGATGAAGGAGCGAGTGAACATTTCCCTGCGAAGCCGGCGACAGCAGGAGGGTTCCAAGAGACCACAGGGCCGTGATTTCACGCCACATGGTTAAAAGGAACTCCTCAAGAAGTGGGTAAAGAAAGACCGCCGAATAACCAAGGCTTTATGGTGTTCCTCCTGTTTTGCCTCGGCAGCCCGGCGGTCTCAGCAGGACCCGTAGCTTTGCGTACCTCCGTGTACCGCAGTGCCGGAGGTTTGCCTTTATCGAGGATCTACAATTAGTGTGGCTGACTCGCGGGCCGGCTGTCAAGAGGACAGCCAGATTTGCTTACCTTTAACTCCTGGCCGCTTCGGCTAGGATGGCGTCTGGAATATCGAAATTCGCGTAGGCGTGATTGACGTCATCGTGGTCTTCCAATGCTTCCACGAAAGCAAGCACCTTCTTGGCGGATTCCTCATCCCGAATCGGCGCGGTGGAAGTGGGCAGCATCGTCAGCTCCGCCGATTGCCATTCCATTCCAGCCTTAGAAAGCGCTTCCTTAACGGTCTCGAAGTCCTTGGTCGGACCGGTGATGATCTCATAGGATGCCCCCTCGCTCTTCAGGTCTTCGGCACCGGCACTCAGCACCAAATCCATCAGCTTTTCTTCCGAAACCCGGCTTTTGTCGACCAGGATGTACCCTTTTTTGTGGAAGATCCAGGCTGTGGATCCGGCGCCGGCCATATTGCCGCCGTTTTTGGTGAAGATATTCCGGATTTCGGCGGTGGTGCGGTTCTTGTTGTCAGTCAGCGCTTCCACCAGTACCGCAACCCCGCCGGGGGCATAACCTTCGTACATGACTTCCTCGTAGGAAACCCCGGGCAACTCCCCGGTTCCCTTCTTAATGGCCCGGTCGATGTTGTCCTTGGGCATGTTGCCTTCTTTTGCCTTGGAAAGAGCCAGGCGAAGGCGGGGGTTTGCGTCCGGATCTCCGCCGCCGATTCGAGCTGCAGCGGTAATCTCTTTAATGAGTTTGGTGAAGAGCTGGCCCCGCTTGGCGTCGGCAGCCCCTTTTTTGTGCTTGATGGTGGCCCATTTGGAGTGTCCGGACATGGCAGGGACAGTATAGCAAAGCGGCGGGATTAAAAATCGTCTTGATGGATAACCCTTCTCACCTCTTCCTCGGTCGTCAAACCGGCTTGAACTTTGGAGACCCCATCTTCGTAGAGCGTCACCATCCCCTGATTCCGAGCGCACTGGCGGATTTCTTCCGCCGAAGCTCTTTTGAGAATTAATTCCCGGATCAGATCGTCCACGACGAGAAGCTCAAAGATTCCAATCCGGCCTTTCAATCCCTGGCCCAGACAGGTCACGCATCGCTTGCCTCCGCAGCGGGAGCAGATCGTCCGCACCAATCGCTGAGCAATGGCGCAGCTTAAGCTGGAAGCCACCAGATACGGCTCAATTCCCATTTCCATCAAACGGGTGATGGTGGAAGCGGCGTCGTTCGTATGAAGCGTTGAAAAAACCAAATGTCCCGTCAGCGCGGTCCGGATGGCGATTTCGGCCGTTTCCTGATCCCGGATTTCCCCGACCATGATGACGTTGGGATCGTGTCGAAGTACGGTGCGAAGCAGCCGTCCGAACGTCAGGTCGATTTGAGGCATCACCTGCATTTGGATAGCGCCCTTCAAGCTGTACTCGATCGGGTCCTCAATGGTCACAATCTTCCGAGTG
Source organism: uncultured Planctomycetia bacterium (assembly GCA_964553935.1). Lineage (GTDB taxonomy): Bacteria > Omnitrophota > Gorgyraeia > 1-14-0-20-64-10 > 1-14-0-20-64-10 > CAZKNC01. Next base: position 3,699 of record CAZKNC010000128.1, read on the forward strand.
GCGTCGTTCAGCTGATCCAAGCAGGCGTACAGGGTCGTTGTCTTGCCGCAGCCGGTCGGGCCGGTCACCAGCATCAACCCGGACCGGTGGTCCAGGATCTTCTCCAGATGGGTAAGGATCGGGCCCTCCATTCCGAGATGGGTAAGACCCAGAGGGATCTCCGCCTGAAGCACCCGGATGACGATGCTCTCTCCGTATCGGGAAGGCAGGATTGATACTCGAAGATCCATTTCCCGCTCCTGGACGCGAATGGTCGTCCGCCCCTCCTGCGGCAGCCGTTTTTCAGCGATGTCCAAACTGCAGAGGATCTTCACGCGGGAAACCATCGCCGTGTATTGCGATTTCAGAATCGAAGGGGGGTCCATCTCTCGAAGAATTCCATCGATCCGGACCCTCAGATGGACGTCGGAAGAGCTCGGTTCAAAATGGATGTCGGTCGCTCCGGCTTCTACCGCCTGCAGAATCACGCCGTCCAAAGCCTCCGGCACCGACATGGTTTCGGTGTTTCCTCGAACCATCAGAGAAACATCGATCCGGTTGAGCTGTTGAGCCAGGATCGGCAGGATTTCATCCTCTTTCGCCAACCCCAAACGGATCAGCGTGGTTCCGATGGGAGCGGGTTCATTGCGCTGGGATTCCAACGCCACTTTCAAATCCTGGGAGGTAATCACTCCTGCTTCCACCAGCATTGCACCGAGAGGTCTTTTCTCTGACATGGGTTTCTCCTGGATGTGATTGAAGTATGGCTGAGAAAAACGGCTCGTGTCAAGGCAATCAGGTAGATTTATTTACTACTTATACACGAATCCCTCTTCAAAAGAAAGCCCCGCTCGCCGAAGATTCGGTGGCGAGTGGGGCTAAGTTAAATCGGGCACCGACCTACTCTCCCAGGCCGTTGCCAGCCAAGTACCATCGGCCCTGCAGGGCTTAACGACCGTATTCGGAATGGGAACGGGTGTGGCCCCTGCGGTATAAGCGCCCGAAAGATCTCTCGATCAAAGAACATGACAACTGCTAGATTCAAGTCACACCACAAAGGAGAAAAATAAGGCGGTCAAACCGCACGGCCTATTAGTACCGGTCAGCTGAAAGGGTCACCCCTCTTACACCTCCGGCCTATCAACCTGGTAATCTGCCAGGGGCCTTTAGGAGTCTTACGACTCGGGAATCCTAATCTTCAGGTGGGCTTGGCGCTTATATGCGTTCAGCGCTTATCC
>CAZKNC010000129.1:0-4901 GCA_964553935.1 uncultured Planctomycetia bacterium
GTTTACCGTTCCGGTGCCCGGCCCGGCGATTGGATTTTAGTGACGGGCCGGCTCGGGGGGTCTTTGAAATCGGGCCGGCATTTGACGTTTGTCCCCCGCCTTCCGGAGGCCCGTGCCGTTCTTTCCCGCGCGCGGCCCACTGCGATGATGGACCTTTCCGACGGGTTGGCTGCGGATTTGACCCGCTTGTGCCGCGCCAGCCGGGTGAGCGCCGCGGTGAAAACGGAATTTATCCTTCGGAATAAAGGATGCTCTCTGAGACAAGCCGTTACCGACGGCGAAGACTTCGAACTGCTGATGACGGTTCGGCCGAAAGACGCTCTTCCGCTTTTAAAATGGGCGCTCCGCGCTCTGCCCTGCGCTCTGACGCCGATTGGTCGGATCACGGCCCGGAAGCTGAAGGGGCCGGCGATCCGCTGGTTCGACCGGTCCAGCCGGGAAGTGACGATCAAAGGAAAAGAGTTCCGCCACTTCTGATGCCGAAAATCTCCCATTCACCCGAAGATACCCAGGCGATCGGCGCGAAGCTGGCCCGCCAGCTCAAACCCGGCGACGTGATCGCGCTCGTCGGCGACAACGGCGCCGGCAAGACCACGTTTGTCCGCGGGGTGGCGGAGGGATTGGGGGTGCCGGTTTCCTCCGTGGCGAGCCCCTCGTTCGTGCTGATCCGCGAATACCAAGGCCGGCTGCCGGTTGTTCATGCCGACCTGTTCCGCTTGGAGGGGATACCGGAGGCCGCCAGCGTGGGGCTCGAGGAGTTCTATGAGGCCGGCGGGGTGGTGCTCATCGAATGGGCCCAGAAAATCCCCGGCATCCTGCCGGAGGAATATTTGGAGCTCCGGCTTGAAACGGTGGACCCGCAAACCCGGCTCTTCACCGCTCATCCGCACGGCAAACGGTACGAGGGCCGGCCATGGCTGGCGTGAAGCTTCTCGCCGTTGAAACCTCTTCCTCCGTTTTTTCCGTTGCGGTGGGGGAAGAGGGGCGGGTCCTCTCTTTTGTCCAAGTAGAAGGGTTGGGCCGTCCCTCCACACTGTTGACGGATCTCATTGAAAAAGCTCTGGTACAGGCCGGATTGAAATTGGAAGAGATCAACGGGTTCGCCCTTTCGATGGGTCCAGGTTCTTTCACCGGGCTGCGGGTCGGCGTCATGACGGTTAAAACGCTGGCTTGGGCGCTGAAAAAACCGGTGATTCCGGTCTCCAGTCTGGAGGCCGTCGCCCACAATCGGGAAGGCGGTTCCAAGCCGGTCCTTGTTTTTCTGGACGCGCGAAAAGGGAACGTTTATTCCGCGCTGTTTGAGCCCCATGGGCAGGGAGGACTTGAGCGCAAGACGCCGGATCAGATCCAATCCCCTTCGGATGCGCTGGCCTTGATTCAAGGCCCGACGCAGGTGGTCGGCGATGGTTTGCTCCGGTACGGCGCTCTGGCGGCCGGCTGCAAAGACGCGGAACCGGTTCCGCTGGACGGCTGGATTCCCCGGGCCGACCGGGTTTTGGAAATCGCCGCCGCCGGCTGGCCGGGGGCTCAAGTGGACGACATCCACCAACTTGTGCCACAATATCTCTACTCAAAAGAAAGCTACGTGATCAGAAAGTGAAGACCTTTACCGCTCCCGCTGTTCCCGTCTGGATCGAAGTCGACCTGTCGGCTGTCCGGCATAATTTCCAGGAAATCCGCCGCTACGTGGGCGCCGCCCATCCGATCCTGGCCGTCGTGAAAGCCAATGCCTATGGCCACGGCCTGCTGCCGGTCTCGAAAACACTCATCGAGGCCGGCGCCGACCTGCTCGGCGTGGCTTCGGTGGCCGAAGGGATCGCCCTGCGCCAGTCCGGCGTGGAGGGGAAAATCTTCGTCATGGGCCAGCCCCTCCCGGAGGAAGCCCGACAGATCGTGGAGAACGATTTGACCCAGGCCGTGGGGGATGAAACCTCCGCGCGGGCCCTCAGCGATGCCGCCTCCTTTCTGGAACGGACGGTGACGGTCCATCTCAAAGTGGATACCGGCATGGGCCGCTACGGCGTCTGGCACGAGGAGGCGGCATCGCTGTACGAAACGCTTCTCAAACTGCGCGGGTTAAAATTGGAAGGGCTTTTCACCCACTTAAGCAGTGCCGCGCAGAATCCGAAGGCGACCGAAGAGCAGCTCTCCCATTTCCGGCAATTGCTGGAAAAACTGGAACGGGCCGGTTGTCCGATCGGCGTGCGGCACGCGGCCAACAGCATCGGCCTGCTCAAATTTCCGGAAGCGCGGTGGGATCTGGTCCGCACCGGTTTGCTGATCTATGGCGTTTCCCCCGTGAAGGAAAACCAGCCGCTCGATTTACGGCCGGCTCTTTCGCTGAAAAGCCGCGTGAGATTCTTGAAGAAGATTTCGCCCGGTCAGACGGTCAGCTACGGCGGCACTTGGAAAGCCGAGCGCCCGAGTGTGGTGGCCACCATCCCGGTCGGCTACGCGCACGGATACTCCCGAGCGCTGTCCAATCAAGGAAAACTGTTGATCCGAGGAGAGCGCGCGCCGGTCATCGGCCGCGTGACCATGGAAGACCTGATGGCCGACGTGACCGATATCCCCGGCGTGGCGGTGAGCGATGAAGTGGTGCTGATCGGCCGGCAGGGAAAAGAAACCATGACGGCCGAAGAAATGGCCAAGAACGCCAGCACGATCCCCTACGAAACTCTCGTCGGGCTCTCCCCCCGCATCCCGCGCCTTTACGCCTAGCGCGTTCCTTCGGTCTCCTTCCCGCGATGCCCGCCCTTTTGCAGGTTGAAAATCTCCATAAAAGTTTCGGCGCACGCGTCCTCTTCGATGAAGCCGCCGTCGCGATGTCCACCGAGCAAAAGATCGGTTTTATCGGCCGCAACGGAGCGGGGAAGTCCACCTTGTGCAAGATCCTCATCGGCCAGGAGCCGCCGGACTCCGGCCGAGTGGTCCGCAGCGCCGACCTGCGCCTGAGCTATTTGGAACAGCACGATCCGTTCACGCCGTCCGAAACAGTCTGGGCGTTTCTGATGCGCTATACGGGCCAACCCGCTTGGCGCTGCGGCGAGGTCGCGGCCCGGTTCCAGCTCAAGAACGAACTGCTGGAAACCCCCGTCAAAGGCCTTTCCGGCGGCTACCAAACCCGCGTCAAACTCACCGCGATGCTGTTGAGCGATCCCAATTTCCTGATCTTGGACGAGCCCTCCAACTACCTCGACCTGAGAACGCTGGTCCTGCTCGAGGAGTTCCTCCAGGACTTTGACGGCGGTTTCCTGATCGTTTCCCACGACCGGGAGTTCCTGAAGAAGACCTGCACCCATACGCTGGAAGCCGAGAACGGCCGGCTCACGCTCTACCCCGGGACCGTCGAGGAATACCTGACCTTCAAGCAGGAACAGCGGGCCCAGGCGATCAGCACCAACGAAACGATCGAGAGCAAACGCAAACAGCTCCAGCTGTTTGTGGACCGGTTCCGCGCCAAGGCCTCCAAGGCCAGCCAGGCCCGTTCCAAGATGAAGCAGATCGAAAAATTGAAGACCATCGATTTGGCCGAGGCGCAGAGCAACGTGCAGATCAAAATCCCGGCACTCCCGCCGCGCAACGGGGTCGTGTTCCGCTGCAAGGACCTGGCGATCGGTTATCCCGAGAAGCTCGTGGCCCGGCGCATTCACGTCGACGTCGACCACGGCGCGCACGTCGCGGTGCTGGGAGACAACGGGCAGGGGAAGACGACCTTCCTCCGGACGATCGCGGGAGATTTAGCCCCGAAGGAAGGGTCTTTCCGCTGGGGTTTTAATTGCGAAGTCGCGTATTACGCCCAGCACGTGACGGCCGCGCTGGATCGGACCCGGAATGTTTTCGGGCACCTGGAAAGCTGCGCGGCGCCCTCGGTCACACGCCAGGAAGTCCTGACCATGGCCGGCTGTTTTCTCTTCAAGGGAAATGACGTTCGGAAGCCCATTTCAGTGTTGAGCGGAGGCGAATGCGCCCGGCTTTGCTTGGCCGGCCTTCTGCTGAGGAAGAATTCCGTGCTGCTGCTGGATGAGCCGACGAACCACCTGGACTTCGAAACGGTCGAAGCGCTGGGCGCCGCGCTGCGCCAGTTTCAGGGGACCCTGTTCCTCATCAGCCATGACCGGACTTTCGTGAACATGATTGCGACTCAGATCCTGGAGGTCAAGAACGGGGCAGTCGTCCAATACCCGGGAAGCTACTCGGACTACGTTTACCACCTGGAGAATCAGATCCGCCGGGAATTAGTCGGCGGGTAGGCACGCCTGGACAATGCGGCCGATCACGCTTTCAGCGACGTACCGGCCCCGACGGGTGAGGGATGCCCGGCCTCCGGCGCCTTCCATCAGCCCCTGATCGTTCAGCTCCGGAAGGACCCGCTCTAATCGGCGGCGAAGGATGGGGAAGCCCTCCAGCTTTACACCCCGGCTTAAGCGAAGTCCGGTCAGCAGGGTTTCGATCTCCCGATTCTCCTCGGAGATCGTTTCCCGCTCATCGTCGGTCCAGTCGTCCGCCTCGCATTTGGCCAGGTAACGGCCGACGTCCCGCGCGAACTGCCGGCGCACGCCGCCCAAGTAGGAAAAAGCGCCCGGCCCCAGCCCCAGGTATTCCTGGTTGGTCCAATAAAGCAGGTTGTGCCGCGATTCAAAACCTGGTTTGGCAAAGTTCGCCACCTCATAGTGCAGGTAGCCGGCCTGCTCCAGGATCTGTTCGGCCCGCGCGAACATCCGTTCGTGAGCACTTTCATCCGGCAGATTCAGCCGGCCCTGCTGAAGGCGCCGGCCGTAAACGGTCTTCTCATGCACGTCCAGGTCGTACAGCACCACCTGAGAAACATCCAAATCGGCCGCCCGTTCGACGGAATCGCTCGCCTCTTCCGGAGTCTGTCCGGGCAAGCGGAGGATCAG
>CAZKNC010000130.1:0-4884 GCA_964553935.1 uncultured Planctomycetia bacterium
GTCGCCGTTGCCCAGCAGGATCACCGCACCGGTCACGAGGTCCTGGCCGCCGTCAGCCCGATTCGCTACGGGTCCGTGCAGATCGTGATCCAGGACTCCAAAGTCGTTAGCATCGAGAAACTCGAAAAGATCCAAATACCCGCCCACCGGACATCCGGCGGCCCTTCACAACCATCCCCCTGACCGACCAGCCCACTGGAGAGAAGGGAAATTTTAAGGAGTTCAAGAAGATGAGGATTCATCGTTGGTGGTGGGCTCTGATGGTCGCTTTCGCTTTGGCCGTGCCGTCCGCTTGGGGCCAGGAATCCGTCCCTGAGGAAGAGGTCACCGTCGAAGCGGTGAAGAAACAGGACAAGGGGCCGTTCTTTCCGGACGTTCAAGGCACTTCGATTTACGCCGGCAAGAAAGCAACCCAAACGACACTGCGCAACCTCCCGGCCATCCACAACAACAATTACCGCCAGGCCTTCTCTCAATTGCCGGGGCTGTTGGTTTCGGAGATGAACAACCACAGCATCGTGAACATCAATTACCGCGGCATCGGCGATCCGCACGAGTCGCAGGATGTGCTCACGCTGAAGGACGGGATCCCGATCGGTGTGGACCGGCTGGGATATTCCACCACTTACTACGTTCCACCCTTTGAATCGGTGGATCGGGTGGAGCTGATCCGGGGAGGAGGGGCCCTGCTGTACGGCCCTCAACCGGGACCGGTCTTGAACTACGTCACCTACGACACCCCCACCCAAGAGGGCTGGGGCGGTTCGACTTCTCATTCTTTCGGTTCCTTCGGCACTTACAGCACCTTCAACCGCGGGTCCTTCGCGCAAGGTCCCTGGGGGGTGTTGGCGTACGAAAACCACTCCCATTCGAATGGGCCCCGGGCCAATGAGGGTTTTTCCATCGATGGAGGCAGTGCCAAAGTAACCCATCGCAATGCCGACTCCAAATGGACCTTGAGCGTGGACGCGCACGAGAGCGAAGCGCGGGAACCGGGTCGCCTCACGCTGGTCCAATATCAGTTGAATCCACGGCAAACTCCCCGCCCGGGGGACCGGCTGGAGATTTCGCGGTACGCCGCCAGCTTAAAGAACGAAACGGACCTCTCACCCGATACGAAGATGTCCTGGATCTTCTACGGGAACACGTACGATCGCCGGTCTCTGCGCCGAACCAGCAACACGTCCACCCAAAACAACCTGGACCGGCGCGAATCCAGCGCTGGCGGTATTGAAAGCCGCGTGCGGCACGATTACCAGGCCTTCGGCGACACTCAAACGCTGACCGCCGGAGCGACTTTTTACGCGGCGGATGCGCCCCGCACTCAGGACCGCACTCCCACCGGCCGGTATCCATCCGAGTTGGGGAACCCGATCTTCGATTTCGACTATCGGACGGTTTACGGAGCCCTGTACGGTGAGAACCGGTTCCTTTTCGGCAACTGGTCGGTCATTCCGGGATTCCGCCTGGACCTGCTGAACCAGCGGGTGAAAGAAAATTTCAATACGGGAAAAACATCGCCGCTTCACAACATTGACGAGTTCTCCGCCGTGCCCTTGGTGGGATTGGGGGTTGAGTATGCCTTGCCGCGATCCAGCGAACTGTATGCCAATGTTTCGCAGGGGTATAAACCGGCTCAGTTTGACGACCTGGCCCCCACCGGGAATAATACCCTTCCGGCCGCTTCCTTAGAGGAAGGGAAAACCTGGACGTACGAACTGGGAGCCCGAGGCAATCCTTTGCCGTGGTTCCAATTCGACGCGGGTCTTTTCCGGACGGTGTACGACAATTTCTTCGGCACCGTCACGGTCGGTTCCAATACCCGGCGCCAAAACGTCGGAACCGCGGTTTATCAAGGAGCCGACCTGGCCGGAGAGGTCAACTTGACCCAGCTGGCGACCCCTTCCGAAACACCGCGCTGGGGGACATTGAGTCTTTACGGCAATGTCTCTTTGTTAGATGCCGAATTTGATGAAGGACCGAGCAAGGGGTTGGAACCGGCCTTCGCCCCCGCTTATATGGCAAAAACCGGCCTCGTTTACCGCTGGACCAACCGGTTGAAACTGGCGCTGATGGGTTCTTTCGTGGAAGATCACTACTGGGCAGACAACAATCAGGCCGGCAGCACGGGCCTCACCGCCATCCCCGCCTATACGGTGTGGGACCTCACCGGAGAGATGGACGTCGTGAAAAATACCTTCCAGGTGTTTGCAGGGATCAACAATTTGCTGGATGAAGGTTATTTCTCCCGGGTCCGCTCGGACGGCATTGAACCGGCCGTGGGACGCAATTATTATGCCGGAGCAAAACTGAAGTTCTGAAAGGAGTTTTTTCATGGTCATCCAATGGTTCCTTCGGGGGGGGCCGGTCATGTGGCCCCTCCTGATCTGTTCGGTTTTGGGCGTCGCTTTAATCGTAGAGCGCCTGCTGTTCTGGGTTCAACACCGTCAGCGCAACACCACCGAAGAACTGGACCGATGGCTGGAACAAATCCGCCATGGCCACCTGAAGGAAGCCCTGCAAGCAGGAAAAAAAAGCCGGCATCCGGCCATCCGTGCGCTCCAGGGCGCGCTCAAACACGGAGACCGGCCTCTCCCGGACGCCTTGGCCTTGTCGATTGATGAGGCCGACGAAAAAACGCGCGAAACCCTGCCGGGCCTGGATACCGTCATTACGCTGGCGCCGCTGCTGGGCATCTTCGGAACAGTGACCGGAATCGTCAAGGCGTTCGATCTCTTGGGGCACGCTTCTCCGACTCCCCAGGCCGTCAGCGTGGGAATCGCCGAAGCCTTGATTACCACGGAGTTCGGCCTGGGAATCGCCATGCCGGCACTGGTTTTTTACAACCTGTTTCTGACGTTGAGTGATCGCTTCGCATTCCGACTGGAACGATACGCGCACGAATTCGAAACGCTGTACGCGGAATCCAAAACGCATGCGTAGAGCCGGCTGGCGCCGGCGCGCCCAGCGGCGCGCCCGGGTGGAGATGGTTCCCCTGATGGACTGCATGTTCCTTCTGCTGACCTTCTTCGTTTACATCGCCACCAGCATGGCGCTTCAGCGGGGCATCCCGGTGGATCTGGCCCAGGCGGCTTCCGGAGAAACGCTTTCCAAGGAGCTCCAGCCGATCCACGTGTTCATCCGTTCCTCCGGAGAGATTTATTTGGAAGAAACTCGAGTGATGGAATCGGACCTTTCTTCCCGGCTTCGAACCCTTTCCGCCGCCAGCCAACCCCACGGATCTTCCAGGCCGGTGGTAGTCGATGCCGATCGTGGCGTGGTGCACGAAAAAGTGGTCGGCGTTCTGGATCTGGCCCGTCAAAGCGGGGTCACGCAGGTCGTGCTGGCGGTAGAACCGAAGGAAAGACCATGAACCGCTGGGCCGCCGCGCTGAGCGTATCGCTGTTGTTTCATACGGGCGCAGCGGTGGGAACCCTGGGCTCTCTGAGAAGGACGCCTTCGCTGGAAGTCACTGCCGGAGAAGCACGGGTCGCCGTGGTATTCCGATCCAAACCGATCCCTCCACGTTCTGCATTAAGCAGTGAACCAACCCCGGAGAAAAAACGGGTGGAACCGGTCATGGCAACAACCGAGGTGGAAGGAGTTCAGTCCAACGCGCCGCAATCGCTTCACAACCCGCCGCCTCCTTATCCTTTGGAAGCCTTCCGGCGGGGGATCCAGGGGGTGACCGCCCTCTGGGTCTCGGTCGATTCGGAAGGGAAAGCAACCCAAGTGCAGGTGGAGCGGTCTTCCGGATCTTCGTTGTTGGACGAAGCGGCGGCCCAAGCCGTCGCCAAGTGGGTTTTTCTCCCGGCGCGGTGGGCAGGGGCTCCGACGGCCGGAAACATCCGAATTCGCGTGCGATTTCAGATCGTTGAGCCGGAGGATTTTTAATGAAGATCTTTTTCGCTGGAATGTCGATTGCGCTCGGCCTGTTCGGTCTGGCTCTTCTGTCGGGGAACGCCTATTCTGCAAAAGAAACGCTGGTCATCGCAGTTCAGCCGACCTCGACGCCGGAAAAACTTTCCGCTCAGGCGACGGAGCTGGAAAAATTTCTGGAACAACGGATTGGGATGGAGGTTGAACTGAAGTTTCCGACCAGTTACGCTGGAGTGGTGGAAGCCCTGCGGTTCGGTCACGCCCAAGCCGCCTTCATGAGCGCCTGGCCGGCCGCGCTGGCGGGCCGTGAGGCCCAAGCGGAAGTGGCTTTGGCCGAGGTACGGGCCGTATCGATCGGAGTAGAACAGAAAGAAGCGCCCTATTACTACTCGTATTGGGTCGTGCTCAAGGACAGCCCTTATCAAACCTTGTCGGATTTGAAAGGGAAGCGGGCGGCGTTTCCAAGCCAACTGTCCACCTCCGGCTATATCGCTCCGGTCGCCCGGCTGGTCGAAATGAACCTGCTTTCAAAACAATCGGGGTCCCCGGCCGACCCGAAACAGTTTTTCGGAGAGGTTTTGTTTTCGGGGGGGTATGCACAGGCCTGGGAAGCGTTGAAGGCGAGGCAGGTGGATGTTTCGGTCATTGCCGGCGACGTCCCCCAAGAGCTGTACCAGCAGGTACTCGGCCAGATCCGGATCCTGGAGACGCAGGGACCGATCCCGTCCCACGCGGTGGTTTTCGCCTCCGGATTGAAGGACCCGCTTCGCCAAAAGCTGCAAAACGCGCTGATGGCGCTCAATGAACCGGAACATCGGGAACTGATGCGGAAGTTCGTTTCCGGTATTTTCGTCCGATTTGAACCGACCGATTCCCAGACCCATTTGGCCAGTCTGAACCGTTTTTTGGAGCTGACCGGCATGGAATTCGAGGAACCCTCTAAAAAACCTTGAGAGAAATCGATCCGGGCACGCCCTGTTTGAGAGCGAAACAGCTGCGTCTTTC
>CAZKNC010000131.1:0-1707 GCA_964553935.1 uncultured Planctomycetia bacterium
CGCTGGTGAAGGCCGGGTTCGACACGCTGGTCAAGGCCGGCTACCAGCCGGAGGTGGCGTACTTTGAGTGCCTGCACGAGTTGAAGCTGATCGTGGACCTCTTCTACGCGCAGGGGGTGCAGGGGATGTGGTCGCGCGTTTCGGAGACGGCCCGCTACGGAGGGCTGACCCGCGGGTCCCGGATCATCACCGAGGAGACCCGCGCCGAAATGCAGAAGATTCTGCAGGAGATCCAGACCGGAAAATTCGCCAAGGAATGGATCAACGAATGCCAGGCCGGGAAACCGGTCTTCAAGGCGCTGCTCGCGCGCGGCGACAAGCACCTGATCGAGCTGGTGGGGGCCCGCCTGCGCTCGATGATGCCCTGGATCACGCATAAACCCCAGTCAGGGAGTCAGGCCAAGCCGAAGCTAGAGCTCAAGAGCTCGGCGAAGGGCAAACGGCAGAAAATTAAAACCTAACCGACACCTGATTCAACCTGATAGGGAGAAAGCCATGAACGCAAAAGATCGAGTGATCATTTTCGACACCACGCTGAGAGACGGCGAGCAGTGCCCGGGGGCCTCCATGAATCCCCAGCAGAAGCTGGAGGTGGCCCGGCAGCTGCAGCGGCTCAACGTCGATGTGATCGAAGCCGGCTTTGCCGTTTCATCGCCCGGCGATTTTGAAGGGGTGAACCGGATCGCCAAGGAGATCAAGGGACCGGTGATCGCGTCCCTCTCCCGCTCGGTGCCGAAAGACATCGAGGCCGCCGGTAAAGCGCTGAAGCCGGCCAAGCGGCGCCGGATCCACACGTTCGTGGCCACTTCGGATATCCACATGAAGTATAAACTGCGCAAGGCCGAGAAGGAGATCGTCCGCCTGGCTGTCGCGTCGGTCAAGCAGGCCCGGCGGTACACCGACGACGTGGAGTTCTCCGCGGAAGACGCGGCCCGCTCGCGCCCGGACTTCCTGTTCCGCATCTACGAGGCGGTGATCGACGCCGGGGCGACCACGGTCAACGTGCCGGACACGGTCGGCTGGGCGATCCCGTTCGAGTTCGGCCAGCTGATCCGCTCGATTCGCGAGAATGTTTCGAACATTCACAAGGCGGTGATTTCCGTCCACTGCCACAACGACCTGGGCCTCTCCACGGCCAACTCGCTGGCCGCGGTGGCCAACGGTGCGCGGCAGGTGGAATGCACGCTGAACGGCATCGGCGAGCGGGCCGGCAACGCCTCGCTGGAAGAGGTGGTGATGGGACTCAAGGTCCGCAAGGATCTGTTCGGCGTCACGCACAACGTTCGGACCGAAGAGATCTACCGCTCCAGCCGGCTCGTTTCCAAGCTGACCGGGTTCCTGGTCCAGCCGAACAAGGCCGTGGTGGGCAGCAACGCGTTCGCGCACGAATCGGGCATCCACCAGCACGGCGTCCTGATGCACCACAAGACGTACGAGATCATGACCCCGAAGGAAGTCGGCTGGGGCGAATCGAAGCTGGTGCTGGGCAAGCACTCCGGCCGGCACGCGTTCGTCCTGCGGCTGAGGGAGCTCGGTTTCCGCTTGGGCGAGCCGCAGATCGAAAGCGCGTTCGAACGGTTCAAGGTTTTGGCGGACAAGAAGAAAGAGGTGTTCGACGACGATCTGGCCGCGCTGGTGGAGGATGAGATCTCCGAGCAGAGGCCCCGTTTCACGCTGGAGTATCTGCACGTGACAAGCGGCACGGGG
>CAZKNC010000131.1:1717-4873 GCA_964553935.1 uncultured Planctomycetia bacterium
GGACGGAAAAGTCCTGCAGGGGGCGTCCAGCGGAGACGGGCCCGGCGACGCCTGCTACAACACGATCGACAAACTGACGCAGTTCAAAGGCAAACTGCAGGATTACGTGATCCAGTCGGTGACATCGGGCAAGGATGCGCTGGGAGAGGTGACGGTCAAGCTGGCCCGAGGCGGGAACGTGGAGCATGGCCGCGCCGCGTCGACCGACATCATCGAGGCGTCGTCCCGCGCGTACTTGAGCGCGATCAACCGGCTGCTGGTCCAGCGGTAGGTTGGCGGACAAGTTCTGGAAGCTGGGGATCGTCGGCTGGCCGCTGGGATACTCGCTTTCCCCCCGGATGCATCAGGCCGCGCTGAAGATGGCCGGGTTTTCCGGCGAATACCGGGAGTACAAGGTGCCGGTCGATCAGCTGGAAGTTTGGCTCAACCGCGAAGGCCTGAAGCTCGACGGTTTTAACGTGACGATGCCGTATAAAAACGCGGTCTGGAAGTGGCTGAAAAACCGCCCCGGCGGATCGCTGGACCGGTTCGTGCTGGACTCGGAGCTGGACGTGGTGAATACCGTGGCGGTGCGGGATGGCCGGCCGATCGGATACAACACCGACGGAGACGGTTTCCTCCGGCCGATGATCGATCCTCCGCGGTTTTTCACGCTGGCCGGTTGGAAGGCGATCCTGATCGGCTCCGGCGGGTCGGCCAAGGCCATCGGCACGGTGCTGGCTCTGAAAACGAAATTGCTGCATCTGGCGATTTGGAATCGGCCCGCCCATCTGGACCGGGCTCGGGAACTGGCGGATCGGCTCAATCGGCTGCGCGGTTCCGGCGCTTTCGCATCGGCCACGGCCGAGTGGAGCGAGCTCCCGATGGAAGAAAGCCAGCTTCTCATCAACACCACGCCGATGGGGATGAAGGGCAGCGCCGAAATGCCGGGGGAGCTGTTGAAGGGTGTTCATCACGGCCAGTTGGTCTACGACATCGTTTATGAGCCGCGGGAAACGTTTTTGATCCGGACCGCGCGCGAACGGGGCTGTCCCGTCCTGACCGGCGAGGAGATGCTGTCGGGCCAGGGGGCCGCGTCGTTTGAAATCTGGACCGGCAAGGGCGGCATGATGCCGGTCATGAAAGAGGAGCTGGATGGCTATTACTCCGCTGTTGGTTAGCGCGGTTTTTTTGTTCGGGCTCCTCGTCGGCTCGTTTTTGAACGTCTGCATCTGGCGTTTGCCCAGCGGAGAGCAGATCGTCGTGGGGCGTTCCCACTGCCGGCATTGCCGCAGGGAAATCGTCTGGTACGACAACATTCCCTTGTTGAGTTTTATCCTGCTGGGCGGGCGATGCCGGCAGTGCCGGGAGAGGATCGAGTGGAGCTATCCCGGCGTGGAGCTGTTGACCGGGCTCCTGCTCGCGGCGGTGCTGGTTCGGTTCGGCTGGACGCCGCTGGCGGCCGTGTACGGGCTGTTGGGAGCCCTGCTGATCCTGCTGGCTTTCATCGATGGGAGGGAGCTGATCCTGCCCGACGAGATCACGCTGCCGGGCGTTTCGCTGGGAGCGGTTCTCAGCTATTTTTTGCCGCAGATGCACGGTGTTTCCAATTCGTGGGCTGGATTATGGGCCTCGGCGGTGGGAGCCCTGGCGGGTAGTGGCGTGGTCTGGGTCATCGGCGTCCTCGGCACCTGGTTTTTTAAGCGGGAAGCAATGGGTTTCGGGGACGTGAAGCTGATGGCGATGGTCGGCGCCTTCATCGGCTGGAAGCAGGTCTTGCTGGTGAATTTTATTCTGGCGCCGTTTTTGGGGGCGGCCATCGGCTTGATCCTCAAGTTCAAATACGGACGGGACGTCATCCCCTACGGGCCGTTCCTGGGTTTGGGAACTCTAGCGGCGATTTTCTTCGGGGCCGATTTGATCGGCTGGTATATGGGTCTTCTGGGTTTTTAGGAGAAAAGGATGCTTCGATATCTGACGGCGGGTGAATCGCACGGAGCGGGTCTGATCGCGGTGCTGGAAGGGATGCCGTCCGGCTTGCAGCTGGAGCCGGCGTTTATCGACCGGGAGCTCAAGCGCCGCCAATTGGGCTATGGGCGGGGCGCCCGCATGACGTCCATCGAAACGGACAAGGTCCAGATCCTCTCCGGCGTGCGGTTCGGGAAAACACTGGGTTCCCCCATTGCTCTGCAGGTGCCCAACAAAGACGCCTCCATCGACAAGCTGCCGGTGGTCACCCGTCCGCGGCCGGGCCATGCCGACCTGGCCGGCGCTTTGAAGTACGGACAGGGAGACATCCGCAGCATTCTAGAGCGGGCCAGCGCGCGGGAGACGGCCATCCGCGTCGCGGTAGGAGCGGTAGGCAAGCGCCTGCTGAAAGAGTTCGACATCCAAGTCTTCAGCCATGTGGTCCGGATGGGCGGCGTGGAAGCCAAGCTGGGGAAGCTTTCCTCCGCGGAAATCCACCGGCAGGCGGAGATTTCTCCTCTCCGGTGCGCCGATCCCAAGGCCGAAGCGGCGATGATCCGGCTGATTGATAAAGGGAACACGGCGCTGCTTCCGATCCAGGCGATCAAGGCGGTGGAGAACGGGGCGGGGACTCGAGTGTCCGATCTGTTCGGCTCCCAGCTGCACGACCCAATTTACTATTCCAAGCAAAAAGGATTTTACCGGAAAACGTTTCGCTGCGGCGGGATCGAGGGCGGCATGACCATCGGCGGGCCGGTGACGGTTCGGATCCATATGAAGCCGCTTTCCACGCTGCGCAAACCGATGATGAGCGTGGACATTCGGACGAAGAAGCCGTTTGCCGCCACGGTGGAACGTTCCGATGTGAGCGCGGTGCCCGCGGCCGGCGTCGTGGGCGAGGCCGTGACGGCCTTCGAGCTGGCCGGCGCTTTCGTGGAAAAGTTCGGCGGCGACAGCTTGGCCGAAATGAAACGGAACTTCAAAGGCTACCTTCAGCAGGTCGCCCGGTTTTAGCGTTGAATCTTATCTTGGTCGGGTTCATGGGGACGGGCAAGTCGGCCGTCGGAAAGATTTTGGCGAAGCGGCTGAACCTTCCCTTCGTGGATCTGGACCGAAAGATTGAGAAAGAGGCCGGCTGGGCTATCCCTCAGATCTTCGCCGCGGAAGGGGAAGCCGGTTTCCGGGAGCGGGAAGCGCGCGCGGTCCGGG
>CAZKNC010000132.1:0-4871 GCA_964553935.1 uncultured Planctomycetia bacterium
CCACTCATGCAGATCGCGCTGCAAGCGGTATGCGAACTCGGGGACGTCGTACGCCTGCTTGACGGTCCGGGAACCGAAGTTGCCCGTTTCAGTCACGAAGCGCTTCACGTCGAACGCCTGGTAGAAACCGACCCGCCATTTCCGGCTCAAGTTGAATTCCGTTTCAAACGTCGCCTGCGCGCTCGTCTCGCGCTGATACCGCCAGCCCAAACCCACCGCCCAGGGGAGGTCGACGATCTCCCCCGTTTCGGGATGGATCATTTCGGAGATCCGGCGCCCGCTCCATCCCGGCAGCCCACTTAAGCTCGGATGGGCCACGAGATCCGCGTTGATCGTGTTGAACCGTCCAATGTGCGGGTCCAGATCTGCGTCGGATTCTATCCTCAGCCATTTGTACGGCAGCAGTTCGGCATCCAAGGTCAAATTTCGCCACTCGCCGCCGACGCCGCTGCCGCCTTCCACATCGTACGGCATAAGGCCGATCAGCCGAGCGATGTCGACGGTACTCCCCGAGCGTTTGGTTTGAAGTTTCTGCTCCACGCCCAGCGTGATCAGATTCGATTTGGCCAGCCCGTCCGACCGAAGCAGTTTGTCGGCCGAGATGGTCGGCTTGCCTTGATATTCATAAGTCAGCGTGGGCGTGATCAGATGCCGGACGCGATGAAGGTCCATACCCCAAAAATCGGTCTCCCATGGATAAACCTTGAAGATCTTCCCGCTCAAGTCGAACCCGACACTGCCGGCCTGCCTGAATTGAGGCGAAAGATCGGTCCTGCCCCGCGAAAAAGCAGTCTCGCGGAACCGGAAAAACGGCCGGACGTTCAGCCAGCGGAAGATCCGGGTCGGATAAAACAATTCCTGTAAGGTTCCGGCCGTGGTCAAACCGTCCTCCGTCCCATTGACCCGGTCGGCAACGTCCGACCGCTCAAACGTATAAGAAGATTGATAGAACCACCCGCTCACATTCGCCATCTGAGCCCCGCCCGGGCGGAGCCAGCGGTCGAAGTTCGGAAGCCAGGTCAACTGCATGGGGCGCAGGTCCAGGGAAATGAAGGGCGTCTGCTCCGTCAGCGTCTCGAAACGGTTGACCCGCTGGTTGACGAGAAACGTCAGTCCGTACCAGGGACCCGCTCGGATCAGCTGAAAATAACTGGGAGGGCTGTCCAATCCCTCTTCCGATTCCCTCTCGAAGAAATCCTTCAGCATCGTCGGATCCTTCATCCGGTTGTATTCCAACGTGGCCCGGGTGGAATCGTCCACCTTCCAGACGTGGCGCACCTGGAACCGGAACCGTTCCCGCTCCGTGGTGGGTTTATCTTTGTCGGGGTTCGTGAGCGCGCTGTAGAAGTGTTTCCGGTTTAGCGACCGCTCATTCATATAGTATTCCCGGAAGATACCTTTCCCGCCCACCGGCAGCTCGTACTTCAAATCGAGACCGGTCGCCAGGTCCTGCCGTTCGCGGTAATCGACATGAAAACGGCCCTGGAGATTTTCATTCATGTAAACGCGCCACGAGGTCAGCAGGAACGGGCCCCAGTCCTTGTGCTTTCCGGGGATCAACGTGACGCGAGGCCGCTTGTCGTCCAGCAGGTGCGTGTAGGAAGGCAGGTAGAACACCGGCGCGTGGCCGATATAAAAGAGCACATCCTTCAAAACCACCTTATCGTCCATGAACACCTGGATTTCTTTCGCCTGAAGGCGTGTATGAGGATCCTCAAAATCACAGCTGGTCAGATGGCCGTCCCTCTGGATAAAGGAATCGGCGGAAATCTTCTCCGCCTCATCTCCGACCGTTCTCCAGGGGCCCATCTCCCCTTCGGCTTTCAAAACCGTTCCTTTTTTAGTCTGGAAGTTGTAGAGGATCTCCTCTCCCTTGAGCAGGCCGTTCAACTGCATCAAGCGCACCCGCCCCTTGAGGTAGGCGTCCTTGGTTTCCATGTAGATCACCGCGGAATCGCAGGTCAGCTTGACGTCCCGGTAGGTCGCTTCGACGCGGCCGGTGGCCGTTACCTTCCGAAGGTTGTCGAAATATTGAACCTGATTCCCGCGAACCTCCACCGGTTCCTTCTCCGCGGCCCAAGCGGAGGAAAACCCGAGGAGAGAGGTTAGAAGGCAGAGGGTAGAAGACAGAAGAGCCGCTCTTCGCATCTACCCTCTACTTTCTACTCTCTGGTTTTCTTGCGCCAGCAGAGCGGCGCCGACGATTCCCGCGGAGGACCCCAGCGCGGCCGGCACGATCGGCACGGGACCCAAACTGCGGATCGTGCGCGCCCGAACCGTCTGCCGGATCGGATCAAAGATCCACCGGCCGGCCTTTGCCAGTCCTCCTCCAATCACGATTTTTTCCGGATTCAAAAGATTCACCACGTTGGCCAAGACCAGGCCGATCCGCTCTCCGGCTCGGGTCCATGTTTCAAGCGAAAGGCGATCCCCCTTCGCGCACGCCTGGTCGATCATCTCGGGCGTGAGCCGGCTCCATTGTCCTTTCAGCATCTTTCGCAGAACGCTCGCTTCCCCGCGCCGAAGCCGCATCCGGACAGACCGGAGAATCGCCTGATTGCCGACGTACCGCTCCAGACAGCCCCGGCCGCCGCAGCCGCAGACCAAGCCGTTCTTCTCCACCCACAGATGTCCGATCTCCCCGGAGGGTCCCCCCTTGCCGCGGTAGAGGCGGCCGCCCAGAACCAGCCCGCCTCCCACGCCGGTCCCCAACGTGACACACAGCAGATTGCGCGCGCCGCGTCCCGCTCCATAGGTCCATTCGGCCAGCGTCATGACCTTGACGTCGTTGTCCACTTCCACGCGGAGTCCCAAGCGGCGGCGCAGATTGGCTTTCAAAGGAACGCGTCCCCACCCCTTGAGATTCGCGCAGCTGAGGACCACGCCTTCCGGAAACTCCACCAGGCCGGGGATGCCGACTCCCACTCCGGAAACGACGGCGCGGCGGGATTGGATCAGCCGTTCCACCGCGTCGGCCACTGCACTCTGCAGCGCGGAGGGACTGGCGGCGACCGGCGCGGTTGGAAAGCTCTGCTGGGTCAAAATCCGCCTGCCGCGGACCAGTCCCAGCTTCACGAAAGTCCCACCGACATCCACCCCCACCATCGTCTTCATTTCTTCTCCCACGCGATCGTCTTGTTTCGGCCCGATTCCTTCGCACGATAAAGCGCCTCATCGGCTTTCTCGATCAGTTCCGCGGGGGTCCCGGCATCCTGAGGAAAAATGGAGACGCCGATCGATACCGTGATGCGGACTTCCTCGTCATAGGCCCGGATCACGGCCGATTCCACGGCGCGCCGGATCCGTTCGGCGATCTGCAGACTCAGCCCCAGATCGGCCTCCGGCAGGACCACCTCGAACTCCTCGCCCCCATAACGCCCGACCAGATCGACTTCCCGAACCGAGCTGCGAATCTGCTGAGCCACCTCGCGAAGCACCACATCCCCCACCAGGTGGCCGTAGGTATCGTTGACCGTCTTGAACCGGTCCAGATCGATCATAAGAAAAGCCGCCGGCGCGGAACGCCGTTTAACGCGCTCAAGCTCATCCCGAAACCGCTGCAGAAAATAGCGGCGGACCAGCAAACCGGTCAGCCCGTCGTGCGTCGCCGATTCCTCTACCGTTCGGTAGAGGCAAAGCCGCTGCAGCCCAAGTGCCAGCTGTTCAGCCGCGATGGCCCATCGTTCCCGCTCCTGCCGATCGCCGCTGTGAACCGGAAGGATCCGGGTGAGCGCCTCCGAGGTAACCGTCTCCTGATCGGCCAGCTCCGAAACGCGGACCAAAACCGATGCCCGAACCGGATCCGTCATCCCCGGAAACCATCTGCCGAGGAATTCCCCCGCCCGCTGCAAGCCCTGCTCCATTTCCAGGGTCCCGAGAAATTCCTTGGACAATTTGTAGAGTTCACCGATCTCCCGGACGGCCTCTTCCTGCGCTTCGATCCTGATTTGGCATGCTTCCTCTTCCTGGGCCAAAAGGCGTATCGTTTCCTTGTTCGAAACCTCTTCCAGAGCCAGATGGGAAACTTCGGCCCGCACCTCTTTTTCCATCCGGCCCAGCAGCCACGGCAGAAGCGCAAACACGGTGACACACCCGGCCAGCGCGCCGGCCGAATCGCCGCGCAGCCATCCGAAGACCGCCGCAATCCCCGCCGCGCCGGCGAACCACCCCGCGGCGCGAACCCCGCGGCTGAAGCCGACCACCGCCAGAGGAATGGCCAGCGTGCTGACCCAGGCGCAGATCATCCGCTGGAACAGACCCGGTTCCGGCCGGATCCCTTTGCCTGATAAAGCCGCCGGTCAGCCATTCGAAGAAGAACCGAGTCCTCACGGCCGTCCGCCGGATAAAACGATACGCCGACGGAAACGGTAGCACGGGCCATCGCCCGGCGCAGTTCCACGGGTGTGGCTTCAACCCGGGAGCGAATCTCCTCGGCCCGAGCGATTCCAACCTGCGGCCCGCCCTCGATCAAACAAACGAACTCTTCACCGCCGAACCGGGCCGCGCAGTCGCCCGGTCTCATCAGCCGATTCAACAGCGACCCGGTCTGCCGAAGCAGCTTGTCCCCGGCCGAGTGTCCGAAGGTGTCATTGTAACCCTTGAAGTGATCGATGTCGACGAGCAGAAGCGAGAACTGTCCCTTGTTTTTCTCAGCCTGCGCGATGGCCTGCTGAAGCCGGGACAGGAAAAACCCTTTGACCGCCAACCCGGTCAGATCATCGGTATTGGCCAGCTCCGCGGTACGGCCGTACAGAAAACTTTTTTCGACCGCCAGGGAGGCCAGATCGGCGAGAATTCCCATCAGGCGCAGTTCGTTGGAGCCCAGCGACCCGGTCCGGTCCGCTTCCAATCGCAGCACCCCGAGAAATCGA
>CAZKNC010000133.1:0-4830 GCA_964553935.1 uncultured Planctomycetia bacterium
GCCAGCGGCCGGAACAGCCGCCCTTCCTGGTCCACCAGCGTAAAGATCGGGATGAAGGCCACCGCGATCACCAGCAGGGAGAAAAAGACCGAGGGCCCCACCTCCTTGAGCGCCTTCAACCGGACCGCGTGGTAATCTCCCTGGCGCCCTCCCTCGATCCACTGTTCCAGCCGCTTGTAGGCGTTCTCCACCTCCACAATGGCCCCGTCCACCAGGACACCGATGGAGATGGCGATACCGGACAGCGACATGATGTTGGAGGTCAGATTCATTCCGTAGAGGGGGATGAAGGAGAGCAAAACAGCGACCGGGATCGTGACGATCGGGATGATCGCGGAGGGGAAATGCCAGAGAAACAGCAGGATCACCGCGCTCACGATGAGCATCTCCTCGATCAGTTTCTCTCTCAGGTTTTTGATGGAGGCGAGGATCAACTCTGACCGGTCATAGGTCACTTCCACTTTCACACCGGGGGGCAGAGAGGGCTCCAGCTCCCTGAGCTTCACCTTGACCCGCTGGATGACGTTCAAGGCGTTCTCCCCGTAGCGCATGATGACGGTGCCGCCCACCACATCCCCCTGCCCATCCAGATCGGCCACCCCTCGCCGGAGGTCCGGCCCGATCGCCACCGTTGCGACCTGGCTTACCAAAACCGGCGTGCCGTTTTGATCCACCCCCACGACAATCTGCTCCAGATCTTCCACCGACTTGGCATAGCCGCGGCCGCGGACCATGTATTCGGCCCCGGAGAATTCCAGCAGGCGTCCTCCCACTTCTTCATTGCCGTTTCGCACCGCCTCAACGACCGTCGAAAGCGGGAGGTTGTAGGCCAACAGTTTGTTGGGGTCCATTGTAATCTGATACTGTTTGGCGAACCCGCCGATGGAAGCCACTTCCGCGACGCCGGGCACGCTCTGCAGGTGGTAACGCAGGTTCCAATCCTGAAACGATCGAAGCTCTTGAAGGTCGTGCCGACCGCTCTTGTCGACCAGCGCGTATTGAAAAACCCATCCCACCCCGGTAGCGTCGGGGCCCAACTCGGTTTTTACCCCCTCGGGTAAGCGGGGCGTAATCTTGCTTAAGTATTCCAGCACCCGCGAACGGGCCCAGTAAAGGTCGGTGCCGTCCTGGAAAATGACGTAGACGTAGGAGAAACCAAAATCGGAAAATCCGCGGATCGCTTTGACCTTCGGGGCGCCCAACAACGAGGTCACGACGGGATACGTGACCTGATCTTCGATGACATCCGGAGACCGGTCCCAGCGGGAATAAATGATGACCTGCGTGTCGGACAGATCCGGGATCGCATCCAAGGGGATGTTTCGGGCCGACCAGACCGCCGCGACCATGGCCGCGGCCGTGAGAATCAGGATTAAAAACTTATTTTTGGCCGAGAACTCAATGATCTTCTCGACCATCCCGCCCTGCCGAAGCAGCGGCGGCTCATTGGCCATGAACGTGACTCCCCCCCTCTCCCATCCCTTCCAAAGCGGCTTTCAACCGGCTTTCGGAATCCAACAGAAAATTCCCATTCACGACGACCGGTTCTCCTTCCTGCACCCCTTTGAGGATCTCGACGTATCCCTCGGCGCGAGTTCCCACCTCTACCTCTCGAGGTTCCAACACCCCTTCACCACGGTCCACAAACAGGATCCGGCGAGTCCCGCTGTCCAGAACCGCTTCCTGCGGAACCGCCAGGCGGGACCCCAGATCCATTTGCAATCCCGCGTTAACGTACATCTCCGGCCGCAACACCCCTTCCGGGTCCTTCAAGATGGCTCGGACCCGCGCGGAGCGCGTGCCGGGATCCAGCACGGAGTCGATCGATTGGATGACCCCCTCGAAGGCCTGTCCCGGCAAAGCGGATGCTTCCGCTCGAACCGTCTGACCGATCTGGACGAGCGGCAGTTCGTACTCATAAATCGGCGCGTAAAGCCAAACCTGGCCGTTCCCATCGGAGAGAAGTAAACTCCGGTCCGGTTCTTTCCAGTCGGCCATCTCCTGAATAGCCGGCTCGCTCAAACCCAGGATGCGAAGACGCAGCCGAGCAGAATCCACCAACTGCTGTGCCTGCTCCTCCATTCCCGAACCCATTCCCCGCGCTTTTTCCAGCGCCCGCTGGGCCTGCAGATATTCCTGCTGGGTCTGGTACAGCTCCGGATCGTAGGCGATCCGGCCCACCGTCCGGATCGTCCGGACCATGGCACGTTTCGCCGCCGGCGCCGTTTTGAGCCCGATCATCTGCCGTTTCTGAGGATTCAACTGAACAGCCGCGTATCCCGGAATACTTTTTTCCGCCTCACCCAGCGCCATGCCCCCTTCATAGACCGGGACCATCTCCATCCCCATAGGGGATTTTCCCGGTTTATCCGATTTATAGCCGGGAATCATAGGATCGGTCCAGTAAAGGATCCTTTTTTCTTCTTTTGTTTCTTCCTTTTTGACCAGCCGCATGTTGCAGATGGGACAGTCCCCCGGCCGGTCGGACGTATACGTGGGATGCATCGGGCAGTAGTAAGTTCCCTTCTGAGCTTCTGCCGCCGAGCGGGCGGCAGAGTGCCCCTGACGTGGAGCGGTGCGCACCGCGATCACCGTGAGGATCCCGATCGCCAATAAAATCCACCCGAAGCGTTTAGCTTTCATCGCTCTGATGCTCCTCTCTCAAGGGAACCCCGACGGACTGCTCCAACAAGACCATTTTTTGCTCCAGCATCACCCGGTGTTCGTCATAGGTGATTTCCTGCTCCTTCCACATCCGGAGAGTGTCCAGCAGTTCCATAAATGAGCCCTTTCCTGCCTGGTAAGAAGCCAACGCAGTCGTGACCTCCTGCTGAGCCAATGGGATAAGCCGGTCGCGGCAAAGAGCCGCCGTGTCATAGGCCGCCCGGGCCTCATGCCAGTTTTCATGGATCCGCCGGGTGATTTCGTTGCGCATGCCCTGGTAAGCGGCTTCCGCCGACTCCTTGTCGTACAGTGCGGCCTTCACGCCGTATCGCTGTTTGGTCCAAAACCAGAACGGAAGCGTCAAGGCCAGCGTGAGATCCCACGGGCCGATCGGTCCCATGGCCGGGTCCCGCAGTTCCAGCATCGTCCCCAAATCGGGCAGCAATTCCCGTTTGGAAAGTTTCCACGCCGCTTCCGCCCGTTCGGCGGAATATTTGAAGACCAGCAGATCCGGCTGGTTCTGCTCCGCCTGCTCCATGAGCTCCGTGGGAGACGAAGAAACTGGCTGAAGATCTTCCAAAATCGGAGTGCCAATCGGATGGTACACAGGGCGGTTCAAAAGATGGTTGAGGTGGACCGCGGCGGCTTCACGCCGGTGAGCCAGCACGGCCAGCTCGTTCTCAGCCTGCAGGAGTTCTCCCTGCGCCCGGAGCCATTCCGGCTGGCCGGTCCGGCCCGTTTCGTACCCCGCGCGAGCCGTCCCGGCGGCCTGCTCCAGCCACAACCGCTGCTGCCGCTGGACCTCCCGCTGGCGGTCCAAAAGGAAGAGATCGTAATAAATTTCCTTGAGCATCGTAACCGCTTCCCACTCCGTCTGCTTGAACATTGCCCCAGCCATCTGCGCCTCGCTCACGGCAACTTTCTGCCGCTGGGAAAGCTTGCCGGGAAAAGGAAGGGACTGGATCAGCTGAAACATCGTGGTCGCTTTGTCCAGCTTGACCGTGCCTCGAGGGATTTCCTCGAATTCCACCCCAATCTGCGGGACCGGAAGTCCTGTGGAGAGACGGACCCTCGCCTGGGCCGCCTCCCATCGTTTTCGGGCGGCCAGCAGGTCAGGATTGTTCCGCCGAAGTTCCTCGAGCAGCGGCGGCAATGAAAAAACCTCTTCCGCCGAAACAGAAGACGAATAACCGATAGGTCCAGAGAACCCTATCGTCATGGCGAGAAGTCCCGCCAGGGCGGGACGACCCAGCGATCCCATCATTCCCCTCTGGTCGTCACCGAACAGCCCGATGTCGCCCCGCAGGCCGTCGCTCGGCACGCCGCACGAAGCTGGTCCGTCACCCGGCCGGCTAATGTCGCCCTCTGGGCAGGATCCAATTTTTCCCGGACCGCCAGAAGGTGCTCCAGCGTGGCCCGCTCAAGGGCCGCCTGCTCCATCCCGATTTCCCCCACCAGCTGATTCAAGGTTTCGCGATCGGGGTTCTCCTGCTGGAGCAGTTGGATCAACTGCGCCCGCTTGGCACAAAGGGTGTCGCAGCTGGCCGCTTTGCGGGCCAGAAAGTTCTTCTCCAGTTCGGCGACTTCTTTCCGCTGCGACTTGCTCAAACCCAATTGCGCGGTCAAAGAAACCGATTTCTTATTCCCCCAGCCCATCATCTGGCAACACCCGATCGTCGCCAAATAAACCAGGCCGCCTACGGCCCCTACGACCACCGCGGTGCCGATCCACCGCTTTAAGCTCATCGTTCACTCCTCCCCATGAGGTTCAGCACCGATCCGGCGATGGAACCCTGCGGGGCGTTCCCGAAGATGTCCAGCCGTTCCAATGGAACCGGTGTAGCCGTCGCTGAAACCGTGACCAGACCGGTGGTCATCCCGATCAGAACGGTCAGAACCAGCGCCGGAACCGGCACTTTCCACCACGGAGGAGTCCCTTTCATGAGCTTGCGCCACAAACGCAGAGTAAAATCGGGCGAGACCGCTACGGCAGGATAGGATGTTTTCAGCAGGCGATTCAGATCGTCATCGGACAAGGGTGTCATCGGCATTTCCTCCTTCTGCCTAGTGAAACGCCGAAATCCGGCCCATCCCCCATAAAAATTTCACTCGCGCCGCTGTCGAGGGAGATCGGGCGGCCGTTCTCCGCCCCGGGGTGCCCGGTTT
>CAZKNC010000134.1:0-4766 GCA_964553935.1 uncultured Planctomycetia bacterium
AGGACTAAGGGAGTCCCGCGTCGGCGGGACGAACGGTGCCAAACCGGGCACCCCGGAACGGAGGACGAGACGCTTCCTGTCCCGAACGGCTAAAATCGGGCGGGATGTTTGAATAATGGCCGTTGTTTACGTTGGATTAGGTTCCAATCTGGGCGATCGGGAGCGCTCTCTGCAGGCGGCCCTCGAGAAAATGAAAAAGATCCCTCACACGCAGCTGCTCCGATCTTCGCCATGGCATGAAACCGATCCGATGGACGTCCCTCCACAGGGAAAATTCCTCAACGGTGCGGCGGAACTGGAAACCTCTCTGCCGCCGGGCGATTTGCTGGCTCACCTTCAGCGGATCGAGCGGGAGTTGGGCCGGCCCACGGGGCATGATTCCCGGGCTCCCCGCGCAATCGATCTGGATCTTTTGGCCTACGATGCCCTGATCCTGCGGGAACCGGACCTGGAAATTCCTCATCCCCGGATGCACAAACGTCCCTTTGTGCTGACTCCGCTGGCGGAGTTGGCCCCGAACTGGAAACATCCGGTCCTGGGACGAACCGTTCGGGAACTTTTGGTCTCATGCGAATCGTCCGCCGGACCCAAGAACTGCGCCGGCTGATCCGGCTCGCCCAGCGGCGGGGCGAAACCATCGGGCTGGTGCCCACGATGGGGGCGCTTCATGAGGGCCATCTTTCGCTGATCCGGGCCGCCCGCCGTGAAAACAACCTGGTGATCGTCAGCATTTTCGTCAATCCGATCCAGTTCAACCAGCGGTCCGATTTCAGATCCTACCCCAAGCCGCTGGCCCGGGACGCCCGGCTCTCCTCGGCCGCCGGGGCGGATCTGCTGTTCGTTCCGTCTTCCGGCGCCATGTATCCGTCCGGTTTTCAGACCTTCGTCGAAGTGGCCGGCCTCACACGGGAATGGGAAGGGCGCCATCGGCCGGGCCATTTCCGGGGGGTGACCACGGTGGTGGTCAAACTGTTCAACTTGGTCCAGCCGGATACGGCTTATTTCGGCCAAAAAGACGCCCAACAGGCCCGCGTAGTCGGCCAAATGATCCGGGATCTGGATTTCCCGGTCCATCTGCGGGTGCTGCCGGTGGTCCGGGAACGGGACGGACTGGCCATGAGCTCCCGGAACGCCCGGCTCTCCGCTTCGGCCCGTCGAACGGCCCCAGCGCTTCAGGAGGCTTTACAGGAAGGGAAGCGGTTGATAAAATCGAATCTCAGACGGTCGGAGGAGATTTTGCGCCGGATGCGGGAAATTTTACGAAAGAAACCCGGGGTCCGGATCGAATATCTGGCCGTCGTAGACCCGGAGTCCTTCCGGCCGGTCCGCATCGTGCGCAGACCGGTGTTGTTCTTGGCGGCGGCCCGGGTCGGCGGAGTCCGACTGATCGACTGCCTGCCGGTTTCACCCTAAACGGAGTTTCCGAATGCTGCGCTCGATGTTGAAATCCAAAATACACCAGGCGACCGTGACAGAGGCCAACCTCCTCTACGAGGGCTCCATCACGATCGATTCGACCCTGATGCGCGCCGCCGACCTTCTGCCCGGCGAGCAGGTGCACATCGTGAACCTCAACAACGGCAGCCGCATCGAGACCTACTGCGTGGAAGGGGACACCGGGTCCGGCACGATCTGCATGAATGGCGCGGCTGCCCGCTGGGCGCAGGTGGGAGACGTCATCATCATCCTTTCTTACGGAATGATGGACGAGCGGGAAATCCGCTCGGTCCGGCCCAAGATCATTTTCGTCGACCGGTCCAACCGGCTCCGAGAACCTCTTCCCGTACAGTCGTAAATCCGTGCCGGCCGTCTCCATCGGATTGGTGGGCTGCGGCGCGATGGGGCGGCAGTTGGCGCGCGCAGTCCAGCAGCGTTTCCAACGGCAAGCCCGATTGATCGGCCTTTTCGACCTGGATCCCCATAAGGCCCGCGCTCTCGCAAACTCTCTTTCTCCGAAAGTTCCCGTTCTTTCCCTGGAAAGCCTGCTCGCCCGTTCGCAGCTGGTCCTGGAAGCGGCCTCTCCAAAAGCGGTGAAGCAGCTGCTGCCGCGAGCGCTGTCCAAGAAACGGCCGGTGCTGGTCATGTCGGCGGGCGGACTGCTCGATCAAGCGGCCCTTCCCGCGAAATTCCGGCGGCCATCCATCCCGCCCTCTGTTCCCAGCGGCGCCGTGGTGGGCCTGGACGGCCTCAAAGCCGCGGCGATTGCCGGCCTGCGTTCCGTCACACTCACAACGAGGAAACCGCCTCTTTCCTTCACCGGTTCTGCCGGCGCACTCCGGAAAAAAATCCGATTGGACCGGATCGCCCGGCCGGTAACGCTGTTCGAAGGCCCGGCCTCGGCCGCGGTCCGACTGTTCCCGCAAAACATCAACGTCGCGGCGACACTGGCGCTGGCCGGAATTGGGCCGACGCGCACCCGCGTGCGGATCATCGCCGATCCGGCGGCGCGCGGGAACATCCATGAAGTGGAAGCGGTGGGAAGCTTCGGCCGGATGGTTCTTAGGACCGAAAACCGGCCTTCGTTGGAGAACCCGAAAACCAGCGCCCTGGCGATTCAGTCGGCCGTCGCGACCCTCGAGAGGATTCTGGGCTCTTTTCAGGTGGGCACGTAGACAAAGCTGTGGTATAACCGGTAACCATAAACGAGAGGGGGTGACGATCAATCATGGCTGAAAAAATCACAAAGGCAGGCATCAAGCGCGAGAAGGGTTATCTTTACTATCTCGACAAGCAGGGTGACGTCTCCAGAGCCAAGATGGCACGGGGAGGCAAGAAGGGCGGTTCTCCTCAGAAAGTCGCCAAGCTCGGCATCAAGCGCAAGCAGGGCTACCTGTATTTCATCGACAAGCAGGGAGATGTTTCCGCTGCAAAGATGGCTCGCGCCGGTAAGAGACGTTAAGGCAAAGCTTTAATCTGAGACATTCGATTCGCTGAAAAACCCGCCCGCCCTTGCTTTTGGGCGGGCGGGTTTTTCTCTTAAACCAAATCCAATGAACCAGCCGCCTCCCATTCGAATCCGCGGCGCGCGGGAACACAACCTCAAGGGAATCGACCTGGAAATTCCCCGGAACGCCCTCATTGTTTTCACGGGACTGTCCGGTTCCGGGAAATCGTCGCTGGCCTTCGATACCCTCTACGCGGAAGGACAGCGCCGCTATGTCGAGAGTCTCTCCGCTTATGCCCGCCAGTTCCTGGAACAGCTTCAAAAACCCAACGTCGAGCAGATTGAAGGCCTTTCACCCGCCATCGCGATCGAACAGCGCACCGCGGGAGGAAACCCACGCTCCACGGTGGCGACTCAGACCGAGGTGTACGACTATCTCCGTCTCCTATTCGCCCGGATCGGCGTTCCCCACTGCCCGTCGTGCGGCCGGTCGATTCAGAAGCAGTCGGCTCAGGAAATCGTCCGGCAGATCCTGCGTCTCCCGGCAGGACGGCCCCTCGTTCTGCTGGCCCCGCTGGTGCGGGGAAGGAAAGGGGAATACCAGGAGCTGTTCCGACAAGTCCAGAAAGAGGGGTTCGTCCGGGTCCGAGTGGACGGCACGCTTCGGGAGCTGGCCGCGTTGCACCAGCAACGCGGCACTTCCTCGGCAGCGAGGAGGGTGTCGCTTCGGTCGGATTCCCCCATCCGCCTCAACAAGAAAACGGCCCACACCATTGAGATCGTGGTGGACCGGCTTCAGATCGGCCCGGACGTCCGCCAGCGGCTGACCGATTCGGTGGAAACCGCCTTGAAAGCCGGAAAGGGCATCCTGCTGGTTTCCCAGGGCGCCGCCGCTGAAGAACTGCTCTTCAGCGAACACTACGCCTGCCCGGCCTGCGGCATCAGCTTCGCGGAGCTGGAACCCCGCCTTTTCTCGTTCAACAGCCCTTATGGGGCTTGCCCCACTTGTCACGGCCTGGGCACCAAACCGGAAGTTGATCGGGACCTGGTCATTCCGGATCCGGCCCGATCGATCGCCGAAGGGGCCATCGAACCTTGGCGGCGGGGAGGACGCGGCTACATCTTGTACCACCGGGCAGTGCTGCGGGAATTCGCCCGGAAGATCGGCATCCGCCTGGATACGCCGTTCAAGCGTTATTCCGAATCGATCCGACGAAAAATTCTGTTTGGAGCGCCTCAAGTAGAAATCTGGGGCCGCCCATTCGAAGGGGTGATCCCAAATCTGGAACGCCTCTTCCGGGAAAGCGGCTCCGAATTCGTCAAAGAAGAAATCTCCAAATACATGTCGGTCCAGCCGTGCCCCTCCTGCAGCGGCGCCCGGCTGAAACCGGAAGCGCTGAGCGTCCGGGTGAAAGAACGCTCGATCCTCGACGTCACCGGCATGACCGTCGCGGAAACGCTGGAATTTTTCAGTTCGCTCAAGCTGTCCGGCCGGGAAAGCGCGATCGCCGCCCAGATTCTCAAAGAGATCCGCCAACGGCTTCAGTTCATGCTGGATGTCGGCCTGGATTATCTGACGCTGAACCGGCCCAGCAGCACCCTATCGGGCGGAGAAGCGCAGCGAATCCGGCTGGCCACTCAGATCGGCGCGGGCTTGGTCGGCGTGCTGTACGTGCTGGACGAACCTTCGATCGGACTGCATCCGCGGGACACCGGAAGACTGCTGGACACACTCAAGACCCTGCGCGATCTGGGCAACACCGTGATCGTCGTGGAACACGATGAAAACACGATTCGGGCCGCGGACTACATCGTGGATCTTGGCCCCGGAGCCGGCAAACACGGCGGAGAGGTGGTCGCCGCTGGAACCCCGCAGGAGATC
>CAZKNC010000135.1:0-1292 GCA_964553935.1 uncultured Planctomycetia bacterium
GCCGAGAAGAAGAAGCCTTCCTTCACGGTAGGATTGCGCAGACTCTTCCGAGGCAGGGAAAATCCCGTTTAGAGCAGCGATGCTCACCGAGCGCATCCAGGCGGTGCAGCCCTCGCCGACGCTGCGGTTCACCGCGCTGGCTCGTCAGCTGCAGTCGCAGGGCAAGGATGTCTGCAACTCAGCCGCCGGAGAGCCGGATTTCGACACGCCGGAAGCAGTGAAAGAAGCCGCGATCCGCGCCATTCGGGAAGGCTTCACCAAATACACTCCCACCAGCGGCATTCCCGATTTGAGATCGGCGGTTGCCGCCTACCTCGCCAAAGAACGCGGTCTCTCCTATAAGCCGGAGCAGGTGGTCGTCACTTGCGGGGCGAAGCAGGCGCTTTACAACGTGCTCCAGGCGTTGGTTCAGGCCGGCGATGAAGTTCTCATTCCCTCTCCGTATTGGGTCAGCTATCCCGAGATGGTCCGCCTGGCGGGCGGGAAACCGGTCGAGATCCGGACGGATCCGAAGAACGGTTTTCAGCTGAGCGCGGATCAAGTGGAGCGGGCCTGCACCTCACGGACCAAAGTGCTGCTTCTGAACAGTCCCTCCAATCCGACCGGAATGGTTTTAGCGGAAAAAGTTCTGCGGGACATCGCGCGCGTCGCCAAGGCGCGCGACTTATGGGTGGTCAGCGATGAGATCTACAGCCAGCTTGTCTACGGCACGACCGCCCCCTCCATCGCCGCGGTCGATCCAGGGATTCTGCCCAAAACCGCAGTGGTCGACGGCGTTTCCAAGGCTTACGCGATGACCGGTTGGAGGATCGGGTTTCTCGCCGCTTCCAAGGAACTGGCCGACGCGGCCGGCCGTCTTCAGGATCATTCCACGTCGAATCCCGCTTCCATCAGCCAGAAGGCGGCGCTCGCCGCGTTGACCGGTGATTCCGCTCCCCTGCGGGCGATGGTGCAGGAGTTCGGCCAGCGGCGCGACCTGCTGGTGCGCCGCTTGAAATCGATCCCGCGCGTTTCTTTCGCGGAGCCGCAGGGAGCGTTTTATTGTTTTGTGGATATCTCTTCAACCGGGCTTCGCTCCGCGCAGTTTGCGGAACGCCTCCTGCAGGAAGCGTTGGTCGCGGTGATTCCCGGTGATGGTTTTGGCTGGGACCACTACGTGCGTTTGAGTTTCGCGATCGGCCGGCCGGTTTTGGAAAAGGGGTTGGACCGTTTTGAGAAGTTCGTGGGAGGTTTTTGATCATGGCTTATTCCGTGACGTTGATTCCAGGAGACGGCATCGGCCCGGAGGTTTC
>CAZKNC010000135.1:1302-4723 GCA_964553935.1 uncultured Planctomycetia bacterium
GCGGTTCGGTTCGCCTCTCCCGGTTGTTTTGCTGGATTCGAGCCGGAAGAACAAGGTGGCGGTCAAGGGGCCCATCACGACCCCGATCGGAAAAGGGATGCGCTCGGTGAACGTCGCGTTGCGGCACGCGCTGGATCTGTACGCCTGCGTGCGGCCCTGCAAACTGTACCCGGGAGTTCCTTCCCGCTACAAGAACGTGGACCTGGTGATTGTCCGGGAGAATTCGGAAGACCTGTACGCCGGAATCGAATACGATGACGGGACTCCCGAGGTGGAAGAGCTCATCGCCTGGGTCAAGGCGCACGGCGGAAAAACGATTCGGCCGGACGCGGCGATTTCGCTCAAGCCCATTTCGGCCACGGCGTCTGAGCGGATTATCCGTTATGCGTTTGAATACGCGGTGAAGCACGGCCGCAAAAAGGTGACCGGGGTCACCAAGGCCAACATCATGAAATTCACGGATGGTCTGTTCCTGGAGGTGGGGCGCAAGGTGGCTTCCGAGTACGCGGGCAGGGTGGAATGGGATGAGCGGCTGGTCGACGCGCTTTGCATGCAGCTGGTCCAGAAGCCGGAGTTGTTCGATGTGCTGGTGCTTCCGAACCTGTACGGCGATATCCTCTCGGATTTGTGCGCGGGCTTGATCGGCGGCCTGGGTGTGGCGCCGGGTGCTAATATCGGCGACCGCGCGGCGGTTTTCGAGCCGGTCCATGGTTCCGCTCCGAAGTATGCCGGCCAGAACAAGGTCAACCCGGTCGCGACCATTCTCTCGGGCGTTCTTATGCTGGAGCATCTGGGAGAAAAAGAAGCGGCCCGGAGATTGGATCGGGCGGTCGCGGATGTTTTGCAGGAAGGGAAATCGGTCACCTACGATCTCAAGGTCGGCCGGGATGGCGGGCCGCCTGTGGGCACCCGCGAGATGGCCGACGCGATTATCGCCAAACTGAAACGATGAGGACTTGCTGTTCGTGCTTCGACGGGCTCAGCACGAACGTATAACCGCTCGCCCTGAGCTTGTCGAAGGGCAGAGCGGCCGTTTCCCGGTTTGGTTGCGCCGGCCGCTGGCGGTTCACGGCCAGTGGGATCAGGCGAAGTCGGTGGTGAGGGAATTGGGGCTTCACACGGTTTGTCAGGAAGCCCGCTGTCCGAATCTCGGGGAATGCTGGAGCCATGGCAACGTGAGCTTCATGATTCTCGGGGATCGGTGCACCCGCCGGTGCAGTTTTTGCGCGGTGGAAACGGCGCGGCCCGGAGCTGTGGATGAAGAGGAACCCGGGCGTCTCGCCGAAGCGGTGGCTCAGCTCGGACTGCAGTATGTGGTGGTCACCTCGGTGGCGCGGGATGATCTAAAGGACGAGGGTGCCGGCCTGTTTGCCGAGTCGGTTCGAGCCATCCAGCGCCGTTGTCCGGAAACGCAGGTGGAAGTGCTCGTGCCGGATTTTCACGCTCGGCCGGAATGGATCGAACGGGTGACCGAATCCGGGCCGGCGGTCTACAGCCATAATGTGGAAACGATTGAGCGCCTTTCTCGGGCCGTCCGGCCTCAGGCCGATTACCGGCGGTCGCTGGAAGTCCTTCGGCTGGCCAAACGGCTGGGGCCGGCCGGAATGAAGACCAAGAGCGGTCTTATGGTCGGGCTGGGAGAGAAGCCGAAGGAGGTTCGCGTCGCGCTGTCCGATCTTCGGCAGGCCGGCTGCGGGATCGTGACGATCGGCCAGTATCTCCAGCCGACGTTGGAGCACCGGCCGGTCGGCGAGTTCGTTTCCCTGGAACGATTTGAGCTTTATCACGCGTGGGGTATGGAGATGGGTTTTTCGTTCGTGGCCAGCGCGCCGTACGTCCGTTCGTCGTACAACGCATTTGAGGCCCTGAGAAAGGAGTAAGGGATGCAGGAAGCAGATCGGATCAAGCGTTTGGGCCAGTACCTCTTCACGATCATGGATGATCTAAAAATCCAAGCCCAAGCGCGCGGGTTGGACGTGATCGATTTGGGAATGGGCAACCCCGATCTGCCCAGCCCGCCCCACGTGGTCCAGGAACTGGTCCGGGCCGTCCAGGATCCCGAGAATCACCGCTATTCCCGCCCCAACGGATCGATTGAGCGCCAGTTCCGTCAGGCGGTCTCGACCTGGTACGACCGGCGTTTCGGCGTCCGCCTGGATCCGGAACGGGAGGTTTTGCCGCTGATCGGATCCAAAGAGGGGATTTCCCACCTGGCGCTGGCGTTTATCAACAACAACGACGTCGGTTTGGTCACCAGCCCCACGTACCCGGTGCACGCCAACAGCATCGTGATGGCCGGCGGCAAGCTCCACAATATCCCGATCGGTCCGGAGAACCAGTTTCGTCCCAATTTGAAAGCCCTCCCTCCGGACGTGGTCCAAGCGGCCAAGATCCTGATCGTCAGCTATCCTCACAACCCGACAGCCGCCTGCGTGGATCTGGATTTTTACCAGGAGATGGTGGACTGGGGGAAAGGGAAGGAAATCATCCTCTGTTCCGATCTGGCTTATTCGGATATTGTTTTTGACGGATACAAGGCACCCAGTCTTCTGCAGGCGAAGGGGGCCAAGGACGGCACCTGCATCGAATTCCATACTTGTTCCAAGAGCTATAATATGGCCGGCTGGCGGATCGGATGGGCAGTCGGGAACCCCGAGATTCTCAAGTCATTGGCCAAGACCAAGTCGTACATCGATTTCGGAATCTTTCGTGCCGTCCAGGATGCCGCGATCCAGGCCCTCATCGGTCCTCAGGATTACGTCTACAATCTGGTGCAGACGTATAGGCATCGCCGGGATCTGTTCGTGGCCGGCCTGCACGAGATGGGTTGGAACGTGCCGGTGCCGAAGGCGACGTTTTACATCTGGGCCCGGATTCCTCCGAAATTCAGCAGGCTCTCCTCGCTGGAATTCTCGAAGCTGCTGGTCAGCGAGGTGGGGGTGGTGACGGCACCGGGCATCGGTTTCGGGGAATACGGAGAAGGATTCGTCCGGTTCGCGCTGGTCGCATCCGACGACCGCCTCCGTGAGGCTCTTCAAAGGATTCGAAAGGTCCTGACCATCTCCGGGTGACGCACCATGCGTCATAGGATCCTTCTCATGTACATCACGGCCCGCTCCGGCCATTATCAGGCCGCGCGGGCGGTCGAGCAGGGTATTCGCCGGCTCCGGCCCGAAAGTGAAATTCTCACCATTGATGCTTTTCAGTACCTCAATCCCATCCTCGCCCGCATCGTAGACCGGATGTATTTGTCGGTGATCCAAAAAGCCCCTGAGGTCTGGGACTATCTGTATGACAATCCCAAGGTAGTCCGCCGCTCTACAAATTTCCGAAAATTGCTTCACTCCTACGATTCCCCCCGATTGAGGGGCCTCTTGGAGGATTTCAGTCCGGAAGTGATCGCTTGCACGCAGGCCTTTCC
>CAZKNC010000136.1:0-4694 GCA_964553935.1 uncultured Planctomycetia bacterium
ACCCTCGGTGGAGCCGGAGGGATTGATTCCAGGCGCCTCCCTGGGGCCTTTCGTGACGGTGGAGCACCCTCTGGTGACTTCCTTCGACAAGCGGCAGCGAGGCGACCAATGGGGTGCCCTTGCCGTGGAGATGGAGACCTCCTCGATCGCGTCCGCCGCGGTGGAAGCCGGTGTTTCCTGGATGGCGCTGCGGGCTGTTTTGGATCCGATGGAAGAGCCGCTCGCCGTTTCTTCGGTACGGCAGGGAATGGTTCTCATGGCTCAGCCCTGGCGGTGGCCGCAGATGGCTCAATTCATGGACGGGGTTCAACGGGCGGGGGAATCCCTCGCGCAAGGTTTGGAACAACTGGTGGCGGCTCTGGAGTCACAGCACGAACGACAAACAAGGAGAGCAGGATGGATCTCGAGAAAACAGCCCAGCTGATCGAATCGGAATACGCGTTCTTTCAACGAGTCCACTCGCAGTGGAGTCTGACGGCCGGTCCGCAGGATATGGAACTGGTGGCGCACGCGATGCGGGTCCTCCTGCACATGGGGAAGGCCTCGGAATCTCTGCCGGAATATTCGGCCCTCGTCAAGGCGCAGCATGCCGACGGCGGGTGGGGACGGGAGTCCACCGAGAAGGAGTCCGCGGCTTGGGTCTCCGCGTTCTGCGCGCTGATGCTGATCCGCGCCAACGCCGCGTTGAAGAATCCGGAGATTGAGCAATCGGTCTTGAAAGCCATCGGATATTTTCTCCAGGGTCAGAAGGCGGACGGCCGGTGGGTGGACAGTGAGTGGGGCGATCTGGATACCACCTCTCATCCGGTCAGCTTCTTTAATGTCGTTCTGGCGCTGGGCACGCCGAAGATGCGGGAAATGGTCAAAACCCCTTGGCGCAAGGGCCTGCGCTTTATCCTGGACGGCCAGTCGGCCGATGGCGGGTGGTACGATCCGGTTTTTCAGCCTTCCGGGGTGGAGACCACCGCGCATCTGGTCCAGGACGCCGTGATCGCGTCGCTGGTTCTTCCGGACGGGCTTCCGGTTCGGCCGTCCTGCGAGAAGGGCCTCCGTTGGATTCTGGAGCATCAGGCGGCCGAGGGTTCCTGGGACGATCAGAACGTCGATCACACCATGGACTGCACCCGGTCCGCTCTGTTGATTTCCCGGATGCTCCGGGCCGAAGACCGGGCCCGCCCCGCTTTGGAGAAAGCCATGGAATGGATCGCGGCCAACAAGAATTCGGAAGGCTGGCCCGATTTCCCCGGCATGGAAACCGACCTGGAGCGGACCTGTGACGGCCTGGATGTCCTGTTGAAGTATCAGGTCTGGAGACAGCCCGATGTTCTGGAAACGGTCCGCCGCTGGGGTTATACGTCCGGCAGCCCGACCTTTTTACCCAGTGAAGAGTTAAAAGTGAAAAGTTAAGAGTGAAAAGTCGTGAATGAGGTTGCTCAACAGAAAGAGATTCCGCCCGGTTCCGCCAAGCTGGTGATGGTCGATGGGAAAGAGGTGGCCCTCTTTAACGTGGAGGGTTGCCTTTACGCGATCGGGAACCGCTGTCCGCACCGCAGCGGCCCACTGGTCAAGGGGCGGCTGGAAAGCATGCCCGAAACGGGGAACCCGGCGGTCCGGTGCCCGATTCATGGCTGGTTGTTTGATTTGAAAACCGGAGACTGCCTGACCCGGCCTACCGCGCGGGTTCCTTCCTATCCGGTTGTTTGTGAAGAGGGGAAGGTTGTCCTCTAAGCCCACCGCGATTCTTCTCGCGGCCGGGATCGGAAAACGGATGGGCCCCGATGCTGTTCCGAAGTGCCTCCTGCAGGTGGGCGGGCAGACGCTTCTGCGCCGCACGTTGGAAAGTCTGCGGGCGGTCGGAGTGACCGAGGCGGTGGTCGTCGTCGGGTTCCGCAAGGAAGAAGTATCCGACGAAGCCCGGCGATTTTCCGGCGGGATGTGCCTGCACCTGGTGGAAAACAGCCGGTTTCGGGAAGGGGCGATTCTCTCCTTGTGGTCGGCTCGGGCTTTTCTGGATCGGCCGGTCCTGGTGATGGACGCCGATGTCCTCTGTCCCCCGTCCGCTTTCGAGCGGCTGATTGGATCGCCGCATTCCAGCTGTATCCTGGTCGACGGTTCATCGCCGGATACCGGCGAGGAGCAGATGGTGTTCGGAGAGCGGGGCAGGGTGTTCCACATCGCCAAGCGGCCGGACGAGGCGGTTCGCCGGCGATGGCGGCCGTTCGGCGAGTCGGTCGGTTTCCTCCGTTTGAGCCGGGACGGCGCTTTTCAGCTTGAGAAACTTTTAGAAGAGAAGGTACAGGCAGGGGCCGTCACCATCGAGCACGAACAGCTTTAACCCACGCTGTTCGAGAAAATCTTCGTGGGTTCTGAATCGGTCGAGGGAACGGCTTGGACCGAAATCGACACGCTGCAGGATCTCGAACGAGCTCAAAAAGAGATTTTCCCTCGCTGGTTTCCGCCCAAATGCGTCAATCGGCGCCTCTCGGATCTCTTCTTTCCCTGGATCTCGCGTCTGCCGTTGACGCCCAATCATTGGACGCTGATTGGTTTGGTTTTTGGGCTGTCGGCGCTGTCCTGCTGGAGCGAAGGCGGCACTTCCTTGGGCTTGCTGGGAGCGCTTCTTTTTCAGCTTTTCTATTGGGCCGACAACTGGGATGGAGACCTGGCTCGGCTGCGGGGTTTATGTTCCCCGTTCGGCACCTGGCTTGATCTGTCGGTGGATTTCGTGGTCCAGACCGCCCTGCCGGTGGCGATTGCGGCGGGCTTGCGGGCCGTGGGGGCTGAGCCGTGGGTGACCGCGGTCGGCTGGCTGGCCGCGATCGGCATGGCGATGGACTTCTCCGTGACGTTTTGGGCCAAGGCGCGCGGCTTCGGTCCGGCGGTCCGCTTTGAGCCCAAGCCCTTTTCCGCGGACTCTCCGGCCTGGAAGCGCTGGCTTCAGACCAATTGGACCAACGAGAATTTCTCGATCATTCTGATGCTGGTTTTTCTGCTGGACCTTCGGCTGCCTTTCCTGCTGGCGGCCGCCGTCGGGTGCCAGGTGTATTGGATCCAATTTCTATGGAGGGAGCGTCACCGCTTGATACAATGGGCCTCATGACCTCCCACGAACCTTCCCCGATCTATCGCCGCGGTTTCGGGCTGAAAAACCAGGTGGAACAGGACCTGGATCAGGACTACCGCAGCCGGATCGTCGAGCAGGTCCGAGCTCAAGGGAACTCCCTGCGTGTCGGGGAGATTACGTTCCGCCTGGCCGCGGAGTTCGGCTTCTGCTACGGCGTCGAGCGGGCGGTGGATTACGCCTACGAAACCCGGAAGCGGTTTCCGGAACGGAAGATCTTTCTGACGACCGAACTCATCCATAATCCGCGCGTCAACAACTGCCTGCGCGAGATGGGGATCGGCTTCTTGAACGGGCAGGGACCCCAGGACAAAAAGATCGAGCTTCTTTCGCCCGAAGACGTTGTGATCATCGCCGCGTTCGGAACGCAGGTGGAAGAGATGGAGCTCTTGAAGGCGCGCGGTTCGATTTTGGTGGACGCGACCTGCGGTTCCGTGGTCCTGGTCTGGAAGCGGGTGGAGCAGTATGCGCGCGACGGCTTCACCGCGGTGGTTCACGGCAACTACCGGCACGAGGAAACCCGGGCGACCGTTTCCCGCGCCGCGCAATTTCCGGGCGGGCGGTACCTGGTGGTGTGGGACAAGGCCGAAGCCCGCCGGGTCTGCGACTACATCCGCCAGGGGGGCGATTCCGCGGCTTTCATGGCCGATTTCCGGGAGAAATCTTCTCCCGGGTTCGACCCGCAGCGGGATCTTCAGCGGGTGGGGGTCGCCAATCAGACGACGATGCTTTCCAGCGAATCGCTGGAAATCGCCGCCATGCTCAAAGAGGCGATGGGAGAACGGTACGGCGCCGAAGAGCTGAAGACCCATTTCCGCACGTTCCACACGATCTGCAGCGCCACGCAGGACCGGCAGGACGCCATTCTGAAACTGGTCCAGGAAAAGGTGGATGTCGTCATCGTCATCGGCGGTTTCAACTCCAGCAACACCACTCACCTGTGCGAGATCGCTTCTCAATACGCTCCGGCCTATCACATCGATGAGGCCAACGGCATCCTCTCTGCCGCTGAGATCCGCCACAAGCCGGTAAGGGAAACGGCGCCGGTGGTGAGCCAGGGCTGGTTGCCGGACGGTCCGGTGACGATCGGCATCACGGCGGGCGCTTCCACGCCCAATCGGGTCATCGGCGACGCCATCGAGCGGATTGTCCAGATCAGGGGGCTTGACAGCCAGACGGTTGTGCGGTAGACTTCTGTCTATGGACACTGCGCTGACGGATCGGCAGAAACAGGTTCTCAGCATCATTCGATCGCATCTCGCCGAGAAGGGGGCTCCCCCCACCATTCGCGAACTTCGGGAGGATCTGGGATTGAATTCACTTCGTGGAGTCACCATCCATTTGGACGCCCTGGCGCGCAAGGGATTCATTGAGCGGAACCGCAACGCCAGAGGCATTAGAATATTAAAAGGCGGCGGGTCCAGGGTGAGAGGGGATGGGAAAATCATCTCTATTTCGCCGGAGGCCGAGGATCTCACGCCGGTTTTTCTACCGGTGGTGGGACAGATCGCCGCTGGAGCGCCTTTGCTGGCCGAGCAGAATATCGAGGAGCGTCTGGCGGTCGATCCTCGAT
>CAZKNC010000137.1:0-4606 GCA_964553935.1 uncultured Planctomycetia bacterium
GTGCTGCTTGATCTTGTCGTATTCGGCCGGATCCAGCTTTCTCGGCTTGCGCAGGATCTCCTCCGGAATGCCGATCCGGCCGGCGTCGTGCAGCAGCGCCGCGTATTGCAGCGATCTCTGCTGCGCGGAGGGGATCCTCATTTCCCGGGCGATCTCCAGCGCCACCTCCGCCATCACCTTGCGGCCGGACACCGAAGCCGGCGAGTAGGTGTCCATGCCGTCCAGGATCGCGCTGAGCGAGCGGATCGTCCCCCAGGTCACTCGCTCCTGGGTCTCATACATCTGGGCGTTCCGGATCGCCACCACCGCTTGTTCCGACAGCGTCGTGAGAATTTCCTGGTCCAGAATGCCGAATGGTTTGGACCGGGGACTCCGCCGGACCATCAAAACCCCCATGCATTCCTCCTCGACCAGCGGAACCAGCATTTCCCGGGCGCTTAAACGGGCTTTGCAGGTGGAGGCGATGCGGCCCACCAGCCCTTTGCCGAGACGGTACGGCCGCCCCACGAAATGGGCCCCCCTCTTCACCTCCACGGCGGCCCCCCGCTCCTTGACCGTGGCCGACAACTCTGCTCCGGGCCCCCCCAGCCCGGTGGCGCCCGACGACGGCCAGGTGTTCGACAACGACGAGGCGCAGGTCTTCGCCGTCCGATCGAGTGACCTCCACGGCGGCCCTCGGCTGGAGAATCTGCTTCTCTCGCTCCATGAGCCAGATCCCGCAGGATTCGGCGCGGAGCACCTGACAGCAGAGACGGGCCACCCGCGGAAGCAGTTCGTCCAGCTTCAGCGTTGAGCTGATCAGCCGATGGATGGTGTGAACCGTGGAAAGAGCCACGCATCGCGGCTGAATCGTTTCTGAAAGGGTGGTGCGTTCCCCCCTCCGCTCCGATTCCGCCATCCCGTTTTCAACCGCAAGTTGAACCAAACGGATCTGAGAAGGAGACAACGGCTCGCGCTGATGACAGACCGCCAGAAAACCGGCAGTTTGGCCGGATCGAATCAAAGGAAAACAGGTTGTGGCGCGCTGAATCGGACAAGCGTATTGAAACGGGGCTCCCTGGCGGCGGGTTTCCTGAAAACCTTCCAGGAATTGGGCCTGGCACGTCCGGCGATTGCGAACGGAGGCCCGCACAAACCGGCACGTCCTGCAGGCGTCGGTGTAACTCAGTTTTTTGGGAGCAGCCTCCGGGATTTCCCACCAAATATGGCGGCCGTTTTCCCGCATCTCCGCCTGAAGTTTTCGAAGGGGCTCCCCTTCCGTCAGGCGGGTAAACCAGTGGGTCTTTTTCATCCCTTCATTCTATTACACGTGGAACATCTTCCGGTATTCTTCCATGGCGTACCGGTCGGTCATCCCCGCCACGTAATCGCAAATCACCCGATGGATCTCTCCGCCGGCGATTCTTGACCGCGTCGTGTGGGGGAGCTGCTCCGGCTTGCGCAGATAAGCCTCGAAGAGAGCCGTGAGAACTCTCTGTGCTTTGTCGGCCATGGCTACCACCTTGTAATGATGATAGAGGCGCCGTCCTAAAAACTCCTTCAGCGGAGCCCGCAGGCGTTCCATCTCCGGGCTGAAAGTGATCGTCCGCTCCGGCCGATTCTGCGCGTCCTCCCGCCGCCGAATGCGGAATCGCCGGATCCGCTTCTCGGATTCCCGCAGAAGATCGGTGACCCGCGCGTCGATCAGCGCTCGAATGGTCTGGTATTTGAGCATTTCCGGCGAGATCCGCGGAAACCGCCGCGTAACTTCCCGCCTCGCCTCCCTCCAGATCCGCAATTTCTTGAGATCGTCTTCCCGGATCAATCCCGACGTAATTCCGTCGTCCAGATCGTGGTGATCGTACGCGATCTCATCGGCGATATTGACAACCTGAGCTTCCAGGCTCAGGTTCGCGGGCAATTTCTTCGGAAACCCCGGCAGCGAAACGCGATGCTTATTCAGCCCTTCCCGGACTTCCCAGCTCAAATTCAACCCAGGGAAAGAAGGGTACCGCTCTTCCAAAAGATCGACCAGACGCAGCGCCTGAAGATTGTGATTGAATCCGCCGCGGCTTTTCATGAGATCACGCAGGACATCCTCGCCCGAATGCCCGAACGGGCCGTGGCCCAAATCATGCGCCAGCGCAATCGCGCGCACCAAGTCCGCGTTCAACCGCAAGGCCCGCGCAATCGTTTCCGCGATCTGAGCGACTTCCAGCGAATGCGTCAGGCGGGTGCGGTAATAATCCCCCTCATGGACGACGAAAACCTGGGTCTTGTACTCCAATCGGCGGAAGGCGGTGCTGTGGATGATGCGGTCCCGATCGCGCTGGAAGCAGGTCCGGTAAGGGTGTTCCGGCTCCCGATGAACCCGTCCTTTGGATTCGGACGCGTGAATGGCGTACGGCGCCAGGATCCGGCGCTCCTGGGCCTCCATCTGTTTGCGGGTAAGCGCCATCAGCGGTGCGGCGGGATTTTTTTCGCGCGGCGCAGAAGAGCGCGGGCCGCGCGCAGGGATTGCGACACGATCCGCGTGTCGTCGCACACCGTCATGAAGTTGGCGTCGCCAACCCAGCGCGGAACAATGTGCAGATGGAGATGATCCGGGATCCCCGCTCCGGCCGGCCGGCCCATATTGATACCTAAGTTGAATCCGTGCGGCCGAGTAACCTTTTTGAGCCGGGCGATGGCGTCGTCGGCCAAGCGGAACAGGTCCAGCCACTCTTCTTCCCGCAGATTTCCCAGCTCGCCCACGTGGCGCTAAGGAGCCACCATCAAATGGCCGTTATTGTAGGGAAAAAGATTCAGCATGCTGTAACCAAAGCGGCCTCGGATCACCACCAGGTTTTTTTCATCCTGGCGGGATTTTCCCTTCTCGCAGAACAAGCAGCCGGAGGAGACCGGAGCCCGACCGGCGCGTGAAATGTAAGGATGGCGCCAGGGCGCCCAGAGATGTTTGCGGGTCACCCGGCCGCCCCCGCGGATCCCAGCGAGGATTCGGAATTCGACAGAGAATCCTGGACCGGCTGGGCCGGAAACCAGTGCTCCGGCGCCGGATCCGAGGTCAGAAAGGTCGGCAGACCGTACAGCTCCAACAGGCGGTTCAAAACCGCCAGATCCCACACCTTGATCTTGGACTGCTGGAGAATCAACCGAGCGTTGACCTCCGGCATACGCAAGGAAACCATCACGCGCCGGTGATCCCGGAGATCCGCATCCTCGGAAATCTGCTGAATGATGCGCCGTGCCTCCGTTTCGGTCAACGCGTTCTTCCAAAGAACAAAAAGCCACCCCCGCCGGCTCGCGGACTTCCCTTCTCCAATCAAGAGGCAGCCGGCCGGATCCAGCGGTTTCATCCGAATTTTATCCAGAAGCGGCAGCAGCAGACGCCGGCCATCCACCAGAACCTGCTCTTCCTTCCATGCCTTCAAGAAATCGGCGGCCCGTTCTTCGAACGGCTGCTGGAACGCCTCTCGGAAACGGCGAATCCACCGGAGCGCTTCCTGCCGGAAATGCGCCCGGCCCTGGGCCGAATCGGTCAGCCCAACCCCCTGAGAAGCCGGATAAGCAGTCACCAGCCAGAACCGGAACAATCGGTCCGGAATCACGTGGAAAGAGCTTTCCTTCTCGACCCAACCGGTCTGCTCAAGAATCTCCAGGAACTTGCGGATCTGAGAGAGAGAACGATCGGCCACTTCGGCCATCTGCGGCAGCCGGTGCGCGCCGCTGGCAATGGCCGACAAGAGTTGAACGCAGGCCAAGCGGCTCCAATGGTCCGGAAGCGTTTTTAAACGGGCTTCGAACCGCTGACGCAGAAGGGCGTTCGGATGCCATAAAAGGGTTTCCATAACATCCAGCACGATACGGTCGGGCGAAACCATCTCCCGCTCCGGCGGCTTCCACCCCCTGAGCCCATGGATCATCTGCTGAAGGCTTTCGGGATGGCCCTGCCCCAAATCCACCAGGAAACTGACCGCGCAGGGATCCGGTTCCCGCAGAGGCCAGACCGACCGGATCGATTTCAAACAGGCGGCGACATCCACAGGACCCATTTCAATAGTTTCAAACTGGCCGAACAGGAGCGCCAAACCTTCCCGCAGGATGCCGCGAGCCGCCATCTCCTCGGAAGAAGCCACCAGAAACATGGTGCTGCTTTGGACCATCACGCTGCGTCCCAAAACCCGAAACGGCTCCTTGACCGGCAAACGGCGCAGGCCGTGGAATTCATCCAGCACCAGAAGAACACGGCAGTTCAATTCCTGCGCCAGAAGGTTGGGAAGCTCCCAGCAGAGGTGATAGGCCTGGTCCGGTTTTCCGGCCTCGGCCAATTCCAAGATTTTCCGGCCCATCCCGGCCGTCTTCGGAAACCGCTCGGAACAGGCCTTGGCAAGTTCCTCCCAGCGGACCGGCAGATCTTCGAGGGCACAAGCCTGCAGCGCAGCGTAGAAGAGAGAGCGGACCAGCTTGGCGGACCATTCCACCAGGTTCTCGGATTCGCCGGTCTCGATATAAACCGCCACCAACGCGCGGTCCTGGCCCAGCCGTTCCCGGACCAGATGGCGCAGCAGCGTGCTCTTACCGATTCCTCGGACGCCGAGGAGCGCCACGTTCTGCCGGTAGCCGGCCC
>CAZKNC010000138.1:0-4534 GCA_964553935.1 uncultured Planctomycetia bacterium
CGAAAAACTCTTCCAAATGATGGTGTCGCAGATGTTGGTGGCGATGAAGAGCGTGCTACGACGTCGTGAACTGCTGAAGTTGGGCGCCGTCGCTAGCGGCGCGAGCCTGCTCGCGGCGTGCTTCCCGCAGACCTCCACGCCGCTGCAGTCCGCGGGAGCGGCCGC
This sequence comes from uncultured Planctomycetia bacterium, assembly GCA_964553935.1. Classification (GTDB taxonomy): domain Bacteria; phylum Omnitrophota; class Gorgyraeia; order 1-14-0-20-64-10; family 1-14-0-20-64-10; genus CAZKNC01. Next base: position 166 of record CAZKNC010000138.1, read on the forward strand.
CGGTTCGGTGTCGGCCAGATGAGTCAGATCCGGATGCGGGCCTTCCTCCCCCTCGACATGCGAAGCCTGCGTCTTGCCTTTTCGATGAGCCGAAATCCCCTCCAGCAGGGTGTTCCAGGCCAAGATCGCACACTTGATCCGGACCGGATATTTCTTCACTCCTTCGAGCGCCTGCAGGTCCTCCATCTCCGCCGGCAGGTCGAGCGGAGCTTTCTCCAACATCGCGGCCTTGAATTTCCGGGCCAGCGCTTCCGCCTCGGGCAGGGATTTGCCCTGAACCGCTTCGGTCATCATGGAAGTGGAGGCCTGGGAAATCGAGCAGCCCTTGGTTTGAGCCCGCAGATCCCGGATCGTTTCTCCTTCCAGGGCCAGCGTGAGCTCCAGCTCGTCCCCGCAGAAGGGATTGGCCCCCTGGGAAGTCAGCGTCGGTTTTTCCAGCCGGCCGTGATTCCTCGGGTTCTTGAAATGCTCCAGGATGATCTCCCGGTACAGATCATCGGTGAGGGACAAGAGAGAAAACCTCCTTCGCTTTCAAAATGGAACGCACGAGCGCGTCGATTTCTTCCGGCGTATTATACAGGTAAAAACTGGCCCGGGCGGTCGCGGTCAGCCCCATTTTCCGCATCAGCGGTTTGCAGCAATGATGCCCGGCTCGGATGGCGACTCCTTCCGAATCGAGGATTTGCCCCAGATCATGAGGGTGAAGGCCGTTGACCTCAAACGAAATGACCGCGCCCCGGTTCACCGCTTCCTTGGGGCCGTGGATCGTCAGTCCGTCGATCGCCTGGAGTTTCCGCAGGGCCTCGCGGGTCAGCTCTTCCTCATGCCGGCGGATTTCCCCCATGCCGATCCGCTCGAGGTAATCGATCGCCGCTCCAAACGCCACCACGTCGGCGATGTTGGGGGTGCCGGCTTCGAATTTCCAGGGGATGTCGTTCCAGATCGAACGGTCGAGCCAGACGTCCCGGATCATATCCCCTCCGCCGAGGAACGGGTCCATCTCCTCCAGCAGCGCTTCCTTACCGTACAGCACTCCGACGCCGGTGGGTCCGAGCATTTTATGGGCGGAGAAAGCCAGGAAATCACAGTTCATTTCCATGACATTGATCGCCTGATGAGGGACGCCTTGCGCGCCGTCCACGAAGACGGGAATGCCCTGGGCATGGGAGGCCTGGATCACCTCTTTGACCGGATTAAGGGTGCCCAGCACGTTCGACATCAGCGTCAGCGAAACCAGCTTCGTCTTGGGCGTCAACAGTCGGGGCAGCTCCTCGAGTGCCAGCCGTCCTTCCGTGCTGACCGGGATGAACCGAAGACCCGCTCCGCGCGCCTGTGCGAGCATCTGCCAGGGGACGAGATTGGAGTGATGCTCCATCTCCGTCAGCAGGATCTCATCGCCGGCCTGGATGTGCCGCCGGCCCCAAGCGTGCGCGACCAGGTTGACCGATTCGGTCGTGTTCCGGGTGAAAATCACCGTATCCGGCTTGGGAGCTCCGATGAAACGGGCGATCTTTTGGCGGCTTCCTTCATATAGACCGGTGGCCTCTTCGCTCAGCGCGTGAATTCCGCGGTGGATGTTCGCGTTGGAGCGGGTGTAGTAATCCACCAGTGTTTCCAGGACGGTTTTTGGTTTCTGGGAGGTCGCCGCGCTGTCGAGATAAACCAGCGGCTTCCCGTGGACCTGCCGCCCCAGGATGGGAAAGTCAGCCCGTATTTTCTCTACATTCATCCCGTCGCCTTTCTAAACGGTGAACGAGCTTCCGCAGCCGCAGCTTCCCTTGGCGTTCGGGTTCTGGATCGTGAAGCCGGCACCCGTGAGCGCGTCCGCCCAATCCACCTGGCAGTTGTCGACCATCGGAAGGGATTTAGGATCCACGAAAATCTTCACTCCCTGGTTCTCGAAGGTTACGTCCCCTTCCGCCGGGTCCTTCTCGAAATCCATGCTGTAGGAGTAGCCGGAACAGCCGCCGCCGACCACGCGCAGGCGCAGCGCGTATCCGGGTTTTCCTTCCTGCTGCTGCAGGTTCTTTACTTTTTCCGCCGCTTTTTCCGTCATCGTAATCATGCAGCTTCTCTCCTTGTTTTTAGCGATCTTTTAAACTTCTACCCAAATCTCATCTCCGGTGATCTTCACCGGAAATGTTTTGACCGGAATCACCGCCGGCAGGGTCACAGGCCGGCCCGTGGTGACATCGAACCGGGCTCCATGCCGAGGGCACTCCAGCAGCTGCCCGATCAGCTCTCCTTCGCCCAAAGGTCCGCCGTCATGCGTGCACACGTCTTCGATGGCGTGGTAGCTGCCTTCTACGTTTGAAAGGGCCAGGCGCTGTCCGTCCGCCAGAACGACTTTCGCCTGGCCAACCGGCACCTCCGCCGCCCGGGCGACCTTCACCCATTTAGCCATAGCCGTTCATCCTCCGGCGGACTTCCTCCAAGAGGAAGCCGCGCAGTTCCTCGGAAGGAATTCGGCTGAAGATCTGCTCGAAAAAACCTTCCACGATCAGCTGTTCCGCTTCCGGCCGGCTGAGTCCGCGGCTTTGCAGATAAAAGACCTGGTCCTCATCTACCGGTCCGACCGCCACTCCGTGCGTGCAGCGGACGTCATCGGCTTCGATCTCGAGCATGGGGACCGAATCGGCTTTGGCGCCGCCGCTCAGCAGAAGGTTTCGGTTGGCCTGATAGGCGTTGGATTTCTGGGCCTGCTTCGTGATTCGAATGAGGCCGGTGTAGATCGATTTGGCCTGATCCGTGAGCGCGCTCTTGTACAAAAGGTCGCTGAAGGTATCTTGGGCCTGGTGGTCCTGAAGCGTGTGCGTGTCGAAATGCTGCTGGCGTGAGCCGAACAGGATGCCCAACAGTTCTGACCGGGCGCCGCTGCCCATGAGGGAGGTCTCGATATTGGATTTGATCAGGCGTCCGCCGAAGCCCACCTGGATGTTCAGGAATTGGGCGGCGTTTTCCAGCACTGTTCGCTGAGTGAGCAGTTCCGTGGTGTCCGGGCCCCACCGCTGCAGCCGGACGGTGCGGACGGAGGCGCCCGGCCGCGCGAAAATCTCCACCATTTCATCGGAGAAAGCCGGATCGCCGGCCGAGGAACGGCGCTCATCGATGAGCGTCAGTTCGGCGTTCGCTTCCGCGGCGATGATCACGTGCGGAAACAAGGCGGCCCCCGGCGTGATGCCTTCGATCCAGGTTCGCAGAGGGGTCTTGACCTTGATTCCCTCCGGCACGTAGCAGAACAGCCCTTGGGTGGAAAGCGCCTGATGCAGCGCCACGAACTTCATGAGGCCGGCCGGCTGGCCGGCCTGGTAGAGGAAGCGATCCACCTGCTCGGGGAATTGCCGCCGTGCCGTCTCGAGATCGGTCAGGATGACGCCGCGCTGAATGAGCTGAGGATCCACCGGTTCGAACCCGACCCGGAAGGAAACCGGATCGGTTTTCGGCGATGCCGCCGGCAGGAGGGCAGGGTCGGTCCGCCGCCACTCCTCGTACGTCCGGGAGGGCGCAGGCAGGGATTCGTAGCGCGCGAGCGCCTCTTTTTGGATTGCTTTCAGATCAGCCAACCGAACCCTCCATTTCCAACTGCACCAGCCGGTTCAGCTCCACTGCGTACTCCAGCGGCAGTTCCTTGGCGAAGGCCTCGAAGAACCCGTTGACCACCATCGTGGTGGCTTCCTGCTCCTTCAGCCCACGGCTCATCAAATAGAACAGCTGTTCATCTCCCACCTTGCTGACGGTCGCTTCGTGGCCGATCTGCACTTTTTTCGCATCGATCTCCATCGTGGGATAAGTATCGGACCGGGAGAGGTCGTCCATCAGCAGCGCGTCGCACCGGACGGACGACTTGACGTTTTCCGCGTCGGGGTAGACCTTGACCAATCCCCGGTAGCTGGTCCGCCCGCCGTCTTTTGAGATCGATTTGGAGAGGATCATGGAGCTGGTTTCCGGAGCGGCGTGCACCATCTTGGCGCCGGCATCCTGATGCTGGTCCTTGCCGGCGAACGCCACCGAGACCACTTCGCCGCGCGCCTTCCGGCCCATCAGGTAAACGCCCGGGTATTTCATCGTCAGCTTGGAGCCCAGATTTCCGTCGAGCCATTCCACGATGGAGTTCTCGTGCGCGACGGCCCGTTTGGTCACCAGGTTGTAGACGTTCTTCGACCAGTTCTGGATCGTCGTGTAGCGGATGTGGGAATGGGGCAGGGCCACCAGCTCTACCACGGCCGAATGCAGCGAATCGGACGAATAAACCGGCGCCGTGCATCCCTCGATGTAGTGGACCGAAGAGCCCTCGTCGGCGATGATCAGCGTCCGCTCGAACTGGCCCATGTTCTCGGCGTTGATCCGGAAGTAGGCCTGCAGAGGGATC
>CAZKNC010000139.1:0-4480 GCA_964553935.1 uncultured Planctomycetia bacterium
GCGCCATCAGATCGGAAGGTTTCGTTCCTTCAGCGGCCGCCGGTCCTGCAGGACTGCCACCGGATAGGTGCAGTAAGCGGGAGAGAAAAGCCCGGCCGGCTTGAACGATCCGCTGGCCTTGGTCCCGCCGAACGGCAGTTTGCCGGAAGAGAAGATCGTTCCTCGGTTCCAGTTGATCATGCCGGTGTCCAGTTTCGGATACAGCTTTTCGAACCGCTTCAGATTCCGGGTAAAAACACTGGTGATGAGCCCGTAAGGGACTTCGTTGTTGAGTGCCGCGGCTTCTTCATCTCCGCGGATCAGGTAAATCGCGACATCCGGCGCAAAGATCTCTTCGCGGCGGTAATGCGAGGACCGCGTTCGGGACGGCTGATCGCACAGATGAACGGAGGGCGTGACGTAAAAACCTCGCCGTTTCCCCCACGATCCCGGCGATTTGCCCGCTAAAAGCGTCTCAAACCCTTCCTCCTCCGCCAGACGAAGATACCGCTGGAACTTCGCCACCGCGTCGTGGCTCACCAGCGGGCCCATCAGCACGTCCGGCTCCAGCGAATAGCCGATTTTCACCTGACGAACCGCCTCCAAAAACTGAGCCAGAAACGATTTCGCGACCTTTCGGTCCACTAGGATCCGAGACGTCGCGTTGCAGCGCTGACCGGCCATCGAGAAAGCCGAAACCGCGATCTCCTTGGCGGCGATGTCGAGCGGGGCGTCGTCCAGAATCAGCGCGGCGTTCTTCCCGCCCATCTCCAGCGCCAGATTCTTTCCGGGCGCGTCCAGCGTCGCTTTACGGATTGCCTGGCCCGCCGCGGTGGATCCGGTAAAGAGAATGCCCGCCACCTGAGGATGAGCCACCAATCGCGTCCCGCTTTCCACGCCGCCCTGAACCAGGTTGAACGTTCCGGCAGGAAAACCGGCCGCGTCGATCGCCTCCGCGACCGCCTGGCCGACAAACGGCGTCAATTCAGACGGCTTGAAAACGACGGTGTTCCCGGTCAAGAGCGCCGGGATGATGTGGCTGGCCGGCGTGTGTGCCGGAAAATTAAACGGGCCGATCACCCCCAGAACGCCCAGCGGGCGGAACCGGCACTCTCCCTTCACGCCCGAAGCGGCGGAGACGGAATAAGGACGGACGAGCTTGAGGCCGCCGGTGATCATTTCATCCACCTTGTCCAACAGCCGCTCCGCCTCTCGCGTCGCTTCGCGGACCGGCTTACCCACTTCTCGGGCCACCACGGTACTCAGCCCGCTCTGGCTCTTTCGAAGGACGGCCTGAAACGCGCGCATCTTCGCGATTCGCCGGTTCAGCGGCAGGCCGCTCCAGGCCGGGAACGCTTTGACGGCCGCCGCGACCGCCGGCTCCACCGCCTCGGGTGAAACCACTAATTTTCCGACGGGATTCAAAAGATCTCCGGGATCTTCGCTGATCAGCTCCGACGCTTTGGTGGGCCGCACAAAGCGGCCTCCGATGTAATTACCTCGAAATCCGATAGACATGTCCCCAGTCGCCCTCCTTAAGATCCAGCCGGTTCATCTGTTCTTTGGAAAGATGAATTTTCCCGTCCGATCGTTTGAGCCGCAGCAGCGCGGCCCGAAAGAATCCTCCGTGATCGGTCCCTACCAGAACATCCGCTCCATGGTTCTCCCCGGAAGCATCGCGAGAACGGGTGATTCTCAGCCGGCGCGTTTCCCGGACGGCCCGAATCCGGGCGCGCGGCGCCGCATAATAAGGCCCCCCGTCAAACGGTTCAATTTGCGGCAGTCTCCGGAAACCTTGGCGCACGGCCAGCCGCTCCGCCGGAACAGCGTTCGGGTGAATGGCGCCGATCGCCTTCTGAACCGAGACCGGCAGTAAAGCGCAGTAAATCCGCTCCCGCGGAAGAAGACTCAAAATGAACTCCTTGTTCGTGACGCTCAGGCGGTCGGCTCTCGAATAGGTCAGCCCCGTAAAAACCCGCCCGATCGCTTCCCAGAAAGGCGGGCGGTTCCCCCGCCCCATCGCTCCACGGTACTCAACCAGGACTCGGGATTCGAACCGTTCTGGATGCATCGCCATGTAGAGAAAGCGGGCGTAAGCAAGCTGAAGGCCGCACCGCTCGGGCCGATTCCGGTAAGCGGGCAAAACCACGAAACCTCCGACCTCCGTCGGCCCGTTTTCGGTGAACCCCATGCGGAGCACCTCGTGAGAGCGCCGAACCCTCAGCGTCCGACTGAAACGCGTGACTTTCTCCCGCGCCAGCCAGAGGTGCGGATGCCCGCGCGTTCCATGTTTGGCAATAATGAGGGAACAGCCGACCAAGCGGCGGGTGCTCTGTTCTTCCAACACGAACAGGTATCGCGCCTTCGAACGAGGCAGACGGCCGGCAAACGAGCGTTCCGAATCCTTCAGGAGGCCGCGAATCAGCCGTTCATCGGCCGGAAGATTGTACGAATCCAGAATTTTGGCCAGCGGAAACACGCCCGAAAAATCGCGCGGCCCCGCGGAACGGATCAGCAGCATACCCGCTCCAGAAACGCTTCGTAGAACCGGACCGCCGCTTTGACCTGGCGCAGAGAAACCGATTCGTTCGGCCGGTGGATGTTCCCCATGGACCGGCCGGGCCCGAACACCACCGACGGGATGCCGACCCGGCTGTAAAGCCCGGCTTCCGAACAGCCGGATTTCGCGTGAAGCCGAAAAGGGATTTTCGCCGTCCGGAGCGCGGCTTTCGCTTCTTTCACCAGCAAACTCTTCGGTTCCAGGTCCAACGCCGGATTGTCCCGCTCCAGCCGGAACTGCCAATCGGCACCCGGGGCCCCCAGCCGCTTCCAGAGCTGCTGCTCAAACGACTTCATCGACCGCTGGATCGCCTGTCCTGGAAGCGGACGAACGTCGAAGACCAAGTTCCAGCTGCCGTTTTCTTCCATCATGCGGGTTAAATTCCAGGTCAAACCGGCCGGGTGAAATTCCTGATCTCGGGTTTTACGATGAGATTCCAGGACGGAAGCCAGCGTCTCCACGCACCAAAGGGCCTCGCTCCATGGAAGCGTGGAGTACCATCCGGCCGAAAGTCTCCGGGCAGCCACCTTTTGTGATCGGGTTGTCTTGAAGGAGGCCTTGGGCCGCTCGCCGAGGGAAAACCTCAGCCGGGCCGAAGCGGGAATCACGTTGTGCGCGGTGCCCCCCTCCCATTCGAGAACCGTCACTTTCCCGAACCGCTTGGACAACTCCTGAAGAAACACTCTGGACCGGTCCAGGGCGTTTTGGCCCAAGTCAGGAGTGCTCGAGTGGCTGGCCTCGCCCTGAAAAGAAGTCTCGTAAACCCACCCCTCTTCGCTGGGACGGAAGAGTCCCTTCGATTTGAAGGACAGTTCCAGCACGATAAATCCTTTGTGCCGGTTCACGATCTCCAGATCGGTCGGCTCTCCGACCAGCGCCATGGCCGGTTGAGGCAGATCCCCTTGGCAAAAACGGGCCGCGCCCCGCATGCCCGATTCTTCACCGTAGGTTCCCAGCAGGATCACCGGCCGCTTCCATTGTTTCGGTTTGATTTTGGCCAGCGCCGTCAGTTTGCAGAGAAAATCCAGTTTGGTGTCGGCGGCACCCAAACCGATCAGTGCGTCTCCGCGCGCGGTGAGCTTCCAGGGATCGCCGCCGCTTCGGGTCCAAAGCTTCCGATCCCCCGGAGCCACGGTATCCAAGTGAGTGGCGAGAAGAAGCGGTTTTTTTCCCGATCCCTTGATCCCGGCCACGTTCATGAACAGCGTGCCGTTCTCCCGCGATTCTTGATACGAGAATTCCATCCCGAGCCGGCGGAAAAGCGAGCCGATGTAGACCGCGCATTCGGCGTTGCTCGACCAGGTCACGGTATCGAACCGGACCAGCTTCTTCGCCTCCGCAATCAGATCGAAGGGGCCGGCCATACTTCACTCATGATTCCATCGACGTTCGAACGGACCAGGCGGCGAAGCTCCTCCGCGGTCCGAGCGGTCCAAACCAGAACCTGGAGACCGGTCTCGTGAGCGCGGCGGACGGAAACGGGGGTGATCCATCTTCGATAGGCGACGAATCCGCGGACCGGAACGGATCGGGCCAGCGCAACGCGCCGCGGCGTGAGCGGTTTTCGGGTTCCGGTCACCCAAAACAGCGGATGTCGCGCCGGAAGCAGTGTCCGCCATCGGCGGAGAGAGGGAAGCGTGGAAGCCAGAATGGCGGTGTTGGACAGTCCGCCGAACCGGCGGATCAGTTTCAGCAGTTCTTTTTCGCGGGCGGATTCTTTGACGTCCAGAAAAACGCAAACCCGTTTCGAACGGCAGAAAGAAAGGGCCTGCGAAACGGTCGGGGCCGCCGGAGGCCGCCGCGAGAATCGATTATGAAAAACAATCCAGGTGCCGTCCGGACACCGCCGGACATCCATTTCCACGGCCTTGGCTCCCCGGGCAATCGCGGATTGAAAGAGGCCAGCGTGTTTTCCGGCGCATGAAGGGGATCCCCGCGGTG
>CAZKNC010000140.1:0-938 GCA_964553935.1 uncultured Planctomycetia bacterium
GGCCGCGGCGCTGGAGATTCCCTCCGATTACAGCTCCGACGCGACCCGCTACGCCTTCCAAGTGCTGGGAGAGAACGTACTGACCATGTTCGAGCCGGCCAAACGCTACGGCGTCGACTACGAGCCGCGGCTGCTGGAAATTTATAACCGCCGGATTCGGGGAACGCGCGCGCATCCTCATCCGCGCGTGATGTGGAACGAAGAATTCCGCCTGAATCAGGCCGGGCACGCGTTCTCTTCCGTTGTCGAATTCCTGTATCGGTGGGCTTTTGAACAGGGAATGATCCCTCCGGATGTTTTTGAACGCCTGCAGGAAAACGACTACGAATATTTTTACGCGAGAGGCCTGCTTCCTAAAAATCTGGTGGAGGATTATCGGGCAGGTCGGCAAAACCCGGATCTGCTGGGAACGTTCACGCCGCTGACGGCCCACCTTTCCCGCCGATTCCGGCTTTCACACGCCCGATGGGCGGTGTACGGCATGGCCATTGAGCCCAACACGCATCCTTTTATGAGCGCCAACCAGGTGTGGCTGGGCGCGCAGAACGGGGTGCTCGACGGCTCTCTCTACGAGAAGAAGCTGGCGGAGCAGAAGGAGCAGGGACTTTTGCCCCGCTCGACCAACGACGCGGAAGTGATCGTCAATGAAGTCCAGGCGGTCATGGACCGGCATCGCAAGGGCGCCGTCAGCACGGTTTCTCCTCATGAGCGGGCTCATTGGGAAATGATTTCCCAGGAGGTCCTGCGGGTCAAACGGGAACAGATGCAGGCCCAGGGCGTGACGGGCGATGCCCTGGAGACCTTCATGGGCCGATACTCGGGCAGTCTGGCCTTCCAGGATGAGGTGGCGACCTGGACGGCCATGACCAACCTGGCGACCGGTCCCAGCGAGTTCGCGGTGGCGGTCCGAAGCCGGCTGAACCCTCAGGCGGTCCGTT
>CAZKNC010000140.1:948-4478 GCA_964553935.1 uncultured Planctomycetia bacterium
GTGATCGTCAATGAAGTCCAGGCGGTCCGTTACGTGAGCTTCAACCGATCCTTCCGACTCATGTGGCGCAAAGGCACGGACGATGTGATCGGTGTTTCGGATGAAAACGCCGGCATCGGTCTTTGGCCGCCGGCCATGCGGGACAAATTCGCGCGCGAGCTTCAGGAAATCAACCGGTTGACCAACGACGCTTCCAGCGGTGAATGGACCGAGGTTCATGATGCCCGGGTGGATGCCCTCGAGGATGTTCAGCCGGCCGGCCGGGCCGAAATGAAGCAGGCCCTGCGGGAACTGGCGGAGCGGCAGAAAGAACTGGGCCAACGAGTACCCCACTATCGTTCGGATACACTGGGGAAACTGCGGGCGGAACGGGACGCGGATCCCGCCGGGTCCCGGGTAAGTGACTTGGGCCTGCAGATCGCCGCGATCGAAAATTACCAGAATGCCGATGCCCGCGTAACCGATTCAGACAACGGCATTCAGACGCGTGTGATCCGGCAGGTGCTTCAGGAACCATTCGGCTACGAAGCCATCGAACTACAGTCTCTGCCCAGCGAAGATAATCTGACCCGGGAGCCGATCGGCGGCGTGGCCAATTTCGTGGATGTCGAGCCGGTGTTCGATTCCGAAAAAGGAAACTTCCGGCTCAAGATCACGGTTTTCCAGGCGGAGGTGCAGTCGAATAATGAGTCGACCCAGCTGAATGCCATTCGCCGAGTGGACTGGGTGGAAGAAGAGGACCAGCAGGAAGGGGATCCGCGACCCATCCACACTCAGGGTTTCCTGAATCCCGCCCAGACCGGAAAAGGAGAGTTTGAGACCTTCGCCGAACTGCATGTCAGCCAGATTGACGATACCTACCGCGCCAAATTAAAGGAGTACGAAAGGAAAGGACGCTTGCCGGGCTGGAACCTGGAAGCGCTGCAGCAGCGTTTTGGGGGCGCCAACCTGCCGAACCTCAAGCGCATTTACCTTTTCGGAGAGGGTTCTTCCTATAACGTGGGGCGGACCATGAAGGCCTGGCTCCAGGAGCTTCTTCCGGGAGTGGATGTCATCATCAAACGACCTCCGGAGGCGCTGTACCTCATGGGCGAGAAAGAGACCGGCGAAGAAGTTTTAACCGTTAATCCGGACGAGGACCTTGTTTTCCTATTGAGCTGGTCAGCGGAGACTGCTTCTCTGGAAAAACTAAGGCAGCAGCTGACCCGTCAGCAAGGGGCGGGCACAAACCCCGTTTCCGCTCTCATGAAGTGGTTTGGCGGGAAGGTGCAGGGGCTTCTGGCCCGGATCGGCCGTCGTTCCGCGGGCGCCACGCAGACCGATCGTCCCCAGGACGGGCCGGAAGTGGCGATTTTCACAACCCGCGGAAAAGCCAATATGGATTTCGGGATTGCCCTGGGAGCGTTAGATCTTGCCAAACAGCGCGATCCCAGCCGTGACTCGAGACAGGATGAAAAAGATCTGGGCCAGCTGGTCGACGCGGTCGGGGAACTGCTGGACGACAAGGCAAATCGCGATACCGCCGTTCCCTGGGAGAGAGAAATTCGGCGGACCGCCGAGCTCAATCAGGATTATAACAAAGTGGCCGCCGTCGGAAACACGCCGGCCCGGGACGAAGCGGACCTCAAGATGGAGGAAGGGATCAACATCTTTGGAACCCAATTCGCCTTGGCCGATCACGGATTTTGGACCGCGATTCTTCCGGAGACTTTCCGCAATGACAAAGGGGAACTGTTGACCTCCATCCATCAGCGAACCATGCCGGTCTTCATTGCGACCGGCGGGAGCCCGCAGAATCCGGCCGAGGCCCGAAGAGAATGGAACTGGATCCAGAAAATGGCGCGGCTAGGCGTTTCTTTCACGGTGCTTGTGGCGAATGATCATCCGTATCGTCAGCGGATCGAAGCGCTTCGGGATTCCGTGCCCGAACAAGTTCGCAAACAATATCCCGGTATTGCCGACAAGGATCTTCCGGTTGTGCGGGTCCATACGGTGCCCAGGGTCCGGGCTTCGCTGCAGCCCCTGGTGGACCAGTTGTTTTTCTTCAAGCTGACTCCTTATCAGGCCCGCAAGCATGGACTGAGTCCCGTCGAGGTGGATAAGAGCCGTTGGCTGGCCAAATCGGTCACGATTGCCGGTGTGGCGGTTTTGAAGGCCATCATGAAGGGGATCAGCACCACGCTGGTGCGTCTCAAGGGCTTCCTCACCACGGCGCCCGAACAGATCAACGATTCCTACAAGGATTTTGTGCAGAGTCAGCCCTCGCTGGTCGCCAAAGAAGTGCCCGGCAGTTTGGAGGCCTCGGCGGCGGTCGAGAGCGCGACTCTGGCGGAACTTCCGCTTCAATACGATCAGCTTCTCAGGGGGGTTCTGGGTCCCGAGGGATTCCGCGGCGTGGAGATGGATTTGTTAAACCAGCGGTTCGGGGACCATCTTGGGGAATTGCAGCACCTCCATTTTATCTCGGATGGAATGAACATGCCGGCGGCGCTGGCAGCCGAGATCCCAACAGTCAGTCTGCTCGGGCTGGGTGTGGACACCGCGGAACTCTCCGAGCCGCTTCCCACATTCGGAGAACGCGCGCGGCACACGCTGGCCGTCCTTCTGGTGGAAAACGGCTGGGATGGCGCTGTGGAAGAGAAGGTGGAACAGCTGCGCAAACAAGGGGTGGCGGTGCTCGCGGTAACTCCGGATGAAGGGGTAGCGGGTTTGGTAGCGCCCCGCAAGGAGGGGGTTCCTTGCTGTCTGGGTTCCGTCCAGGCGGCTGTTCCCGTCCTTCAGGCTTTGAGACATCAGCCGACCCTGGTCGGAGCCACCGACTTGGTGGTGAAGGCCCTTCTGGCCCAACTGGGAACCCTGATGGGAGGACAGGCCGCTGAAAAGACGCGTGACTTGCCGGATGCTTTGCACCGGATTCCGGCGGTTGCGGCCCGTCCTTTGCAGGATGTCAGCCGCCGCTCCGCGATCGTTCGGCAGATCGGCGCTTTCAAAAATCTCACCATGAAGGATCGGCGAACCGGCAAGGCGAAGCCGTTCCCGAAATACGACAAGGTGTTCGTGATCGGCGGCCGGGCCGGTTTCGCCACGGCCACCGCGCTTCGCGGATCGCTCCTCCACCGTGGCATCATGACGGACGTTCATTATGTGGATTCGGCCAAACACGGCCCGCTGGCGGCGGCACCCGATGTCTTCATCATCATCGATGCCACCGATCCCCGCACGATGACCTCAGCTCTTTCGGACGCGCAGACCTATTCCGGGCGCGGCGCGGATGTGATTCTTCTCGTTCAGGAAGGGTATCAGAACTACCCAGGCATCATCTCGGCCGGCATCAAGGGCGTGATCACGGTTCCGGCCTCGCCGGATCTCATCGGTTTGCCGGTGAACGTGGCGGTGGGAGAGACGGTGGCGATCGCCTACGGACAGGCGTTTGGACGCAGCCGGCAGCAGATCGAGGCCGCGATGGCTCAGCACCGTCTCAGAGAAGATGGTGCTCCCGGCCGGAAGCGTACAATCCTTCCGAAAGATCT
>CAZKNC010000141.1:0-4413 GCA_964553935.1 uncultured Planctomycetia bacterium
AGCGCGTCGGTCTCGTGCTCCTGCCGAGCTTGCCGAAGCTCCTGAATCTTGGCCGCTCGCTCTTCGTCGCTCATCTTCTCCATTTCTTTGGGATCCGGGAACTTGAACTCCGCCAGCATCTCCTGATGCCGGGTCCAAATCTTCAAGTCTTCCGTGGTGGGCGGTTCGATGGGCTTGGCCGGAGATGGCTTCGAGATTGCTTGCGTTCGTCCTTCGACAAGCTCAGGACGAACAGGGTGGCCGGCATTCCGGCCAATGACGAACGCTACCGCGGCTACAGCAACAATCAACAGAAGAACTAGAGTAAATCTCCCTTTCACGATTTCCTCCATTCAAAACGGTGCCAGGCACCGTTGTTAAGTTATTCCTGTTCGTCCCTTAAAACCGGGGACGCTTCATTCGGGGACACTTTATCTACTTTGCCCATTGGCGCCATCTTATTTCGATTCATCGGGTTATCCACGCTTGATTAGACCCCCCAGCTCGAAGAATATTCAGTGCAAAATATTTGTCGATTTTGCACATTTGTGCTATTCTGGATTTCTGCGATGGTATAATATTGGAGGCATTGATGAAGGACCGCACGCGCCGACTTGAGATAGGTCGTACGCTCATTGACGTAGCTAAGTATGTTGCGACTATCGTTGTTGTTGGAGGATTGGTTTCTAATCGGGTCGATTTACCGAATGTTTTGATCGGTATTGTGGTTGTTTTTGGACTCGGAATCATAGGGTTCTTGGCAATCCCACAAGACGAGGAGCAATAATGGATATGTTCGCTGTGGCACTGATTGGGGTTTTCGTTGCAGGGTTGCTCTTGTTCATCCTGGCGATGAGCATCAGCCGCTGGCACGATTGGCAAGACAAGAAGCGGCACGCTCACCAAACAAGTAGTCACCGCTAAGCCCCTCCCTGCGTCACCGGCAAGCCGGTCCCTTCCAACGGATAGCCGGCTTCACGCCATTCCAACATCCCTCCCGCGTAATGCCGAACACGTTTCCAGCCATTTCCTACGAACCACTGCGCCACAATCCGGCTGTGCGGACATTTCGGCCCGCCGCAGTAAACGACGATTTCCGCCTCCTTGGACACGTGAGGGCCTGTCACCGCGATCTGGTCCGCCGGGATGTTGATCGCCCGCGGCAGACGCTCTTGGGCATAGGCCTCCGGTCCGCGCGCGTCCACTAAAATCATCGGATCCCCTTTCTGAATCAGACCCTGCAGTTCCTGAGTGCCGATCTCTTCCAACGCCGGCCCATCCTCCAGATTGATCGCCCCATGCTCTTCATGCTGAGCAAAGGAATTGGGAGCCATCGCTAGAATAAGCATGGCTGTTATCATTATCAAATATTTTTGCACTTTTATCATTGACCGGTTTCTTCTGATAGATTAGAATATCCCGGATGAAGAAAAATGCTCGGGACAATCTGGCTAAGTTCTTCTATGATGCCGCGAAGCTGAGCTTGGCGATCCTGGTATTCGGTGTGCTGGCCCGGCAACCGATTCCATGGTCCGCTCTGGCAATCGGCGTGGTCATGACCCTGTCGTTCATAGGGTTTGGTGTTATAATTGATTTTATTCCGGCAAAGGAGAACTGAGGAATGGATCAGCTTACGGCTCTTTACTTGATATTGACCGTTCTCTGCTTGATTGGAATGGCATTCGTTTATTTCAAATATTTCCGCCATCATCACCGCTCCACCCATCGCTAAGTCTCTACGACTCTAAGACTCTACGGCTGCCTTTTCCCTTACGGCTTTACGGCTGCCTTTGCCCTTACGGCTTTACGGCTGCTTTTTTGCTCATTCCTGTTCGTGCCAGATCAGGCGATGCAGTGTTTTTTCGGCGCCGTCGGGATTTGGCGATTCGGGGACTGCAGACTGTTCCGTGACAGCGTGAGAGAGGGTTTCGAGCTCATGCGGATCAAACGAGGCCTGGATCGGCCGGCGCATAACCGTTCGATCCGGCCCAACGGTCAGCTCTTCACCCGCCGGCAGAAGCTCCCAGCCGCCGGTGAAGGTTTTAACCTGGACCTTTCCGCGAAGGACCACCAACCGGCTTCCCGTCTCCGGTTGGTGGCCGATCAAAAGCTGGGTTCCGGTAATTCGAGCTTGGAGAAACGGGGTTTGGATCAGGATCCGCTTCGGGGCTTTCGGATCCGCCTCCAGGAAGAGCTCTCCCTTCCCTAATATAAGCTCCGCTTCCAACCGGCCCGAGAGAAACTGTCTTTGCATCTTTTCAATGCGCAGATCCGCCGGGCTCTGCAAGGTCAGCGTCGTTCTTCCCACCGGCAGATGGATCGTCTGCCGGCCTTCGGAAAACATCAGGCGGGATCCGTTTTCACTTAAAGGGAAGCTGACAAAAGCGAGACTCGCCAGAAGCACTGCGGCCAGAAAAACCCCCCCTGCCGGCGCGGCCCGATACCAGCCGGGAACGCGGATCAAGACCGCCTTCGGGATGGGGGGTGCGGGAGGAACCGGCATCCCGGTGATCTGTTCCAGCGCTTTTTTCTGTCGAAGGGTCAAATCCACATCGGCCTCCATGCCCATTTAGATCAAGGAGAGGACGGAATATTCCAGCAAATTCCGTTCTCCAGCCGGCGCCGCGCCAGATGGAACAACGCGTTGAATTCCGTGCCGTCGGTCGGGAAAACCGCCACAGCCGCGCTGGACCGGGCCTGTGAACGGCCGGCGCACCAGGCCAGCTCCTCCCTTCGCACGACTTCCACCACGCGAGCCAGGAAAGACTCTCCTTCCCCGGTCAGCATCCGGCCGATGAGAAGGAGCACCTTCTGCTCCGGCAAAACGGTCATCCAATCGTTCCCGCGAATCGCAGAACGCAGAGTCTGCTCCAGCTGTTTGAAGAACTCTTTGGGCTCGCGGATTCGGGCATCCAGCCGGATCAAGATGAGCGCCACCCGTTCCCTTCCGCCGTGGGCCGCCGAGCATTCCTGGAGAAAACGTTCCTTGGAGGCGGCTAATCCGGATTCCGGTTCCGAGCTGGGAGAAGGCGGTGGGGTCACGCGAAGATGGGCTATTTTTTTTCCGAGGGCGTCGTTCAGCGTCCGGCGAAAAGCCAGGAGCCGGCGCCGGCTGCGCAGATACAGGACGGCGAAAAGAAGAGCAGCCGCCGCAAGAATCCAAAACACCGCGTTTTCTTCCATTCCCGCCTCACCCCCTTCACTCCATTAGATCGGGCAGGAAAAGAATTATTCCTGGAACTTTACCGCTTGCGGCTTACGGCTTACGGCTGCCGCTACGGCTGCACTTTGCTCTTGATATACCCCTTGACCCGTTCCCGGTCGGGAAGGGAGACCGCAGTGAACTCGACCCCGAGGATAAGCCGGACCTTGCCCATGTCGCCTCGTTCCTTCTTGAGCCATACCACCTTGCCGGACCCTTCGATGGGCGGGCCCGCGGGCTCCATCTGGATCGAAAATTGAACCACCGCTTCCATGTCGCCGAAAGGAAGCAGCCGGGCATCCTCAATCTGCAGGCGGCATCCGCGGGCGCTGATGTTGCGGCAGGTGCAGCCGATCATCTGCTCGGTCCCCATCCGAATCGCGGAAGCCAGCACCACGTCGAGCCGCTCGAATTTCCCCCTCGGAGCGTGAAGACCCATGTTCAGCTCACTCCTAGATCTTTCAAACGTTTGGCCAGCGCTTCACGGGCGCGATGGAGACGAGACATCACCGTTCCTTGGGAAAGATTCAGCCGTTCGGAGATCTCTTCGTAGGAAAACCCTTCAAACTCCCGAAGCACCAGAATCTGGAAATCCTTCCGATCCAGCCTTGAGAGGGCCCGGCGGACCAGCTGGATCTCCTCCTGCCGCTCGGCCTCTTCGCGCGGATCCGACTGGCGCGTCGGCAAACCGGTCTCCCGCGGCTGGCCCTCGTCATCGGTCAGCGGCTGGTCCAGCGAGTAGGAACGGCGCTCAATCTTGGCGTGACTGTCCGACAGGCGCCGGTAACAAAGATTCAAGGCCGTGCGGTAGAGCCAGGTGTAGAAATGGGCCCGGCCATGGAACGATTGGATATGCCAGAAGGTGCGCAGAATCGCTTCCTGGGTAACTTCCGCGGCTTCATCCGCGTTGCCCAGGAGGCGGGTTGCGGTCGCGTGAACCCGCTCGTGGTAGGGCTGAATCAATCTTAGAAAGGCCTCGCGATCCCCTTTTTGCGCCTGTTCTACAAGAGCCTTCTCGTCATCCAACGAAAGCTTTTCCTCCAGCTTACGGCTTACCGGCTGTTCTCACCGGTCCGAATCCCTGAGCTTCACGAACTCCGGCTCCAGCTGGGCGAAACTCGTGAGCCCCGCATAACCGGCGCCGAGATCGTCGATCGCGATGCGAAAGCCCATTTCTCGGAGCCTTGTCACCGTGCCCCTGACGTCCTTCACCTCGTCGAGAGACGCCCGCT
>CAZKNC010000142.1:0-4395 GCA_964553935.1 uncultured Planctomycetia bacterium
GAACGGCCTTACGCAGGCGCTTGCCAAAGAACTGGGAGGGCGGGGGATTCGGGTCAACGCCGTCTGTCCTGTTTATGTGGAAACCGAGGAGATTCTGGAAGCGCTCAAGGATCCGGCCTCTCCGGCCGGCGGCCGGCCGGTAGGATCGTATCTGGCTTCGTTCGCTTCCGCGCAGACCGCCTTGGGGCGCCTGCCAAAAGCCGAGGAAGTCGCGGAGGTGGTTTATTTCCTGGCCGGGCCGGGTGCCGCGGCGCTGACCGGGCAATGCATTAACGTCGACTGCGGAACCTTGCCGCAGTAAACCGATGACCGCTCCGAAGATCGCCGCTGTGATCCCGGCCCGCATGAATTCCAGCCGGTTCCCCGGCAAACCGCTTTTCGAAGTCCGGGGTTTGCCGATGGTGGAACATGTCCGGCGCAGAGCCGTGCTTTGCCGCTTATTTTCCCGTGTGGTCGTGGCCACCTGCGATGAGGAAATCGCCCGCGCCGTTTCCAGATACGGCGGGGAAGCGGTGATGACTTCTCCGGCTCATCCGGCGGCGACCGACCGGGTGGCGGAGGCCGCTCAGCATCTGGACTGCACGCACGTGGTGAACGTACAGGGAGACGAGATCCTGGTGCTTCCCATCGATTTGGAACGGATGGTCCGGGCCATTCAGAAGAACCCGGAGGGCCCGGCCTGGAATGCCGTGGCACCGCTGGACTCCGAAACGGAGCTGGGCGACCCTTCCATCGTCAAATGCGCGGTTTCCGCCTCGGACCGCATCCTTTTCTGCAGCCGCCGCTTCCCGTACGAAACAACCGCCTGGCCGCACGCGGCCCGGTCAATCCTTAAAGTCCTGGGAATCCTGGGCTATCGGCGGGATTTCCTGGATCGGTATCGGGCGCTTTCCCGCACTCCGCTGGAGCAGGCGGAATCCATCGACCAATCCCGGATCCTGGAGCACGACATCCCGCTTCGGGCCGTTCGGTTTTCCCAGGGCTACATCGGGATCAACGAACCGCGTGAAGTGGCCGTGGTCCAGGACTGCCTCGACCGGGATCCTCTTCAGCAGGCCGTTTTGGAAGGGTTTGCTTCATGAGTCGAGCGACCATTTACATCACGCTTCAATCGTTTTGCGAGACCGACGACCGGCCGCGCCGGCTTCTGGAAGAAGCCGGTTTCGAAGTGCGCCAAAACCCTTTGGGTCGGCGGATGAAGCGTGAAGAACTGCCTCGCATGGTTCAGGAAGCCGACGCGGTCCTCGCGGGGGTGGAGCCGTACGATCGGGAAATTCTTTCCGCGCTGCCGCGGCTTCGCTGCATCAGCCGCTGCGGCGTCGGCACCGATTCCATCGATCTGGAAGCGGCACGCCAGCGCAACATTGCCGTGCTGACCACGCCGGATGAAGTCGTTCAGCCGGTTGCCGAGATGACGGTGGCGATGATGCTGGCCTTGGCCCGGAATCTTCCTTCGCATGTCCGCCAGATGTCCGCGGGGAAGTGGACCAAGGAAACCGGAGTGCTTTTATCCGAATGGACGGTAGGACTCATCGGTTACGGCCGGATCGGCCGGGCCGTGGAGAAGCTGCTGCGGCCTTTTGGATGCCGCCTTTTGGTTTCCGATCCTTATCTTGGAGAATCGGAGCTTCCAGCAGGCCTCCAACGGGTGGATCTGCCGGATCTTCTTCAGCAGTCGGACCTGGTCTCCCTGCACGCCTCCCGGCGCCCGGAACAGGGTTTCCTCTTAGGACGGGATCAGCTTTTCGGAATGAAGCCGGGAGCCCGGTTGGTGAATACGGCGCGCGGCTATCTGGTGGACGAATCGGCCTTGAGCGAAGCCCTGCGAGGCGGGCACCTGGCCGGAGCCGCGCTCGACGTCTATGAAACCGAGCCCTACAGCGGCGAGCTGAGTTCTCTGCCTCAGGTCCTGCTGACGCCGCACGTTTCTTCACTGACCCGGGCTTCCCGAGCGGCCATGGAATTTCGCTGCGCGGCCAACGCGGTGGAATTCCTTTCCAAAGGTTGAGTCCTCGGCCATGATCCCTTGCGTTTCCGTTCTCATCATCGCCTACAACAAAGCGGATACTCTGCCCGCGGCGATCGACAGCGTCCTGCGGCAGACCTACACCGATTTCGAGATCCTGGTTATCGACGACGGATCGACCGACGACACCGCCGAACGAATCAAGCCCTATGGCCATAAGATCCGCACCCTGATCAAAGAGAACGGGGGAACCGGCTCCGCCCGGAACCTCGGGATCCGTTCCGCAAGGGGCAAATACGTCGCCTTTCTGGACGGCGATGACCTTTGGCTGCCCAACAAGCTGGAAGTACAGATGCGCGTGTTCGATAGGGAACCGGGGCTCATCGCGTCGCAGACCAGCGCTTATTGCGTGGATCCTCATCTGAACGTTATCGAGATCCGGCGCTGTACCCCATCCCAGGATACTTTGATGGACTTCCTCCTGTTCCAGAACCTTCCGGCATTCTCCTCGACGCTGGTCGCAGACCGAGAGCGGATCGAAGCCCTGGGCGGCTTCGGAACCGATCTGGTGATCCTGTCCGATTGGGATATGGCGTGCCGGCTGTCACAGGCGGGAACTCTGCGGTCCGTTCCGGATCTGCTGACGCTCTACCGGCATTACCCCAGCAACCAGAGCCGGAACGTCGATATTCACATCGAGTCCGGAGAGCGGTCAATGGCCCGTTTTTTTTCCAATCCGAACCTGGATCCAGCCATCCGGGCGCGGGAGCCGTGGATTCGCGCCCGGTTTGACGCCATGCTGGCCGGCGGGTACGTCCGGAACGGACTCTGGGGGAAGGGGCTCCTCTGGAGCTGGAAAGCGATTCGAAGGTCTCCCCGGGTTCTGCCCTACATCGCCGGGATGCCATTCCGCCGGCTTTTGAAAACCGCGGAATCGCGAAACCGCTTGTCCTTCGGGCACCTGTTGTGACCCTCGAGATCCGAATCGGCCCGCTCTTTGCGGGGTTTACTCTAGGCCTTTTGAGCGCTTTCTCACCCGGTTCCGTTTTTGCTCTGGCGCTTTTCTTTCTGGCTGGCTGGATGCTGCGTCGAATCACAGCCATCGAAGACCGCCGGTTCATACTCGGCTTATTCGTGGTCGGTCTTCTGGTCCGAATGGTGCTGTCGCTGGGACTGGATGTCGGGTCTCGATTCGCGGAAGGGCGTTGGCCCTCCAAGTATGGGGAGGTACGCGACTACGAATGGGATCTCGGGATCGTGGACAATACGCGGCGATACGCGCAAATAGGAGACAGCGATTATCATTCTGAGCGCGCGTACGCGATGGCCCAGTACGCGCGTGGTTCCAGGGAACCGGTGGTGCTGTATCGCATCCAGCAATACGGATGGCACGGTTATGCCTACGCGATCGCCGCTTTCTATTACCTGTTCGGCTTCAGTCCCATCTCGATCAAGTTCGTGAATTGTCTTCTAGGAGCGCTGTTGGGGCCGGTTTTCTTTTACCTGGCGCGTTGGAGCTTTAACCGATCGATCGGACGCTGGGCCGGCTTCTGCATTGCTTTCTTTCCATCGCTGGTTCTTTGGTCGGCCACGAATCTCAAGGAACCCTCTCTCTTTCTGCTGACCGGCTGCATCCCGCTGCTGTTTATAAAATGCTTGGAAGCATTGAAGTCCCCGTTAAAAACCCGAGCGGCGGGATGGCTGGCCCTCCTTGCGGCAGTCCTGGCAATCCACTCCACCCTTCGTTCCAAAGATTTTTCATGGATGCTGTTCGGATCACTTCTTTTATGGCAGGGGTGGGTTTTCCTGCATCGCCAAAAGGATTTCTTCCGAAAACGCAAGCTCTGGACCCCATTGATCGGCGGGTTTCTGATCATCGGAGCCGCGGCGGTTTGGCTCAACCTGCGGCCTGTTTTGGAGTTTGCGTTCGCTCGCCATATCGGCTATGCCTGGGACTACGGCGTTTCTTACCGTTATTTACCCGTTGAATTTTATGATCCGGAATGGTTCTCCCGATGGCGTGAAATGCGCGGATTGGATATCCTGGAGGTCATCGGCGTCCTGTCTCGGGCGGTCTTCCATTTCCTCGCGGAACCTTTTCCTGGCCGCATCGAACGCTTGCACCAGTTGATGACGTATCCTCAGATGATCCTATGGTATTTTTTATGGCCGCTTGCCCTGATCGGAATCTTCGCCAGCATGCGATGGAATCATCTGCGAACGCTGTTTCTGGCTCTGGTACTCGGAGCTTGGACGCTGATGGGGGCCTTGACCAGCGGGAACGTCGGCACGGTTTTTCGAATTCGGGATATGGTCTCGCCGTTCTTTCTGATTTTCGCATGCGTCGGCGCCTGGGTCTTGATGCACGGGCCTGCGCGGTTAGGGAGATCCTATGATGCTTCTGGATGATCGCGGGCGCTTATTCGGAA
>CAZKNC010000143.1:0-4324 GCA_964553935.1 uncultured Planctomycetia bacterium
TGCTGGAGTTCGGCAAGCTTCTGGACGAAGGATGGCAGCTCAAGCGAAGTCTCACCGGGAAAATCTCCAACTCCACCATTGATGAGCTTTACGAACGGGCGCGCCGGGCCGGCGCGGTCGGAGGAAAACTTTTGGGCGCCGGCGGCGGCGGGTTCCTGTTGCTGTTCGTGCGGCCGGAACAGCGTTCCGCGGTTCTGGAAGCGCTGAACGGTTCTCTCTGTGTTCCGGTGGAGTTTGAAAATACCGGCAGCCGCATCATCTTCTACGATTCCGACGGTTATCGGCCGGACTCCTCATTGCGCCAGGCATTGACGCCTTCGATGGAGTCGGCGAAGCCATGACCGTCCAAGCGCCGTCTTCCGAGTCCGTGGCGGCGGGTCCGCCGCGCGTGAAGCTCAGCTCGACGCTGCTGGTCATGACGCTGAATGAGATCGACGGCATGAAGGCCGTCATGCCGCATGTCCGGCGGGATTGGGTAGACCAGATCATCGTGGTGGACGGCGGCTCGACCGACGGGACCATCGAGTGGGCCCGGGCGCAGGGATATGAAGTGTACGTGCAGAAGCAGAAGGGCTTCCGGAGCGCCTACCGCGAAGTGTGGCCGCTGATCCGGGGAGAAGTGGTGGTCTATTTCACGCCGGATGGGAACTCGATTCCGGAAGCGATCCCCCAGCTGCTTCGCCGGATGGAGGAGGGGTACGACCTGGTGATCGCGTCCCGCTATCTGGGCACGGCCCGGTCGCTGGACGATGACCCGATGACCCGGTTCGGGAACTGGATGTACCGGACCTTAACGAACCTGCTGCTTCGGCCCGCGGGGTCGCCCCGCATGAGCGATCCGACGGTGATGCGGCGAGCGCACCGGAAAGATTTGCCGGCCCGCGTCGGGGTGGATCAGCCCGAGCCGTTTGACGGATTAGAGCGCCTTTTCAAGACCCGCGTGGATTGGATCCCTCTGATGAGCATGCGGGTGATGAAGTATCGCTACCGGTGGTCGGAATTGCCGGCCGATGAACCGGCCCGGATCGGCGGGGAACGCAAACTCCAGGTCTTTAAATGGGGAGCGGTTTATTTGCTTCAGCTGCTGCAGGAGTGGATCCGGCCGCGGCAGAAATCGATCGAGGCGGCTCGATGACATCGATGGGACGGTTTCGGGCCGTGCTGTATGGGGGAGCCGCGCTGCTGCTGAGCGTTCTGTTCGTCCAGTGGCTGCGGCCCGGTGTTTCCGCCGCGATGCCGGAAAACGACCTCTGGTGGATGGTCCCCTGGCTGAACCACGATCTTTCCGGCCGGTCGTTTTGGCAGGGGTTCGGTTATTTGCTGAGCCCGGCTCCGCTGCAGCTGGGCCAGCCGGCCCTCAAGCTCTACCTGGCCGGCGTGATCCATGGATTGGGGAGGACGGTTTCGCAGGTGATCTGGTTTTCGATAGGCCTTCATTTCCTGAACGCGGCGCTTCTTTACGGGTTCAGCCGTCTGTTGGGGGTGGGCCGGCGGGCGGGCCTTCTTTCCGGCCTGGTCTACCTGACGCTGCTGGTTCATTTCCACGCTTATTGGTGGCCGACCGCTTCCCAGCATCTGATGGCCGTCACGACGATCCTGGCCCTATTGACGCTGTTCTTGCGGGCCGAAAAACAGTTTTCCGAACGGAACAACGGCGGCTGGTTTTATCCGGCCGTGTTGGCGATGACGCTGATGGCTTCGCTTCAGCGGAGCACCGTGCTGGCTCCGGTCTTCGTGCTGGCTCACGTGATCGTTTGCTCGAACGGGCCGGAGGAACGGATTCGCCGCTTCGACCGGTGGCTTCCGTTGTGGTTCCTCTATTTGGTTTATCCGGCCGTGGCGTTGACCGTGGTCGGCGATCCTGAAATCACGATCGCGCTGTCGCAAGGGTCTCTCCCGGCCGGAATGCGGGCGGTTCTTCTGTTGGGGGCCGGCGCGTTGTTTTTATCGGCGCTCCGGGCGGTGGTGCGGGCCTGGCCGCGGATCGGCGCCGGGAGCCGGCGCGGGTTCATAGGACTGGCGGGAACGGCCGTTCTTTTTTTCTGGGCCGGATTGGTGCTGCAGGATTCCCGGCAGGTTTTCCTTCCTTATAATGCGGTGGTTCCGTTCCTGGCGGTCTTTACTTCGTTTCTTGATCCTTTGCAGGCGGTCCTGCGGATGGATCCCAGCGAGCCGTTCCATTACGTCTCCGCGCAGATCAGCGTTTTCAGCTTGTTCCTGGGCGGGCTCTGGGTGGGCCTGTTCCTGGCGGATCGCCGGCCAGAACGGAAACCGCTTCTGTTGCTTCTGGTCTGCTACGGGATCTGCGCGCTGTACGTGCTTCCCTCTTATTCCTATTCCAGTTTTCCGCTGCGCGTTCCATCCCGCTACTTCATCTATTTCACGCCGGTCTTTTCGATCCTTTTCTGTTCGGTAGCGGTTCGTTTGGCTGACGGCCTTCTCCAGCGGACGCGCGTGAACCCGCTGGCGATGGAGGTGTTTCTGGTGCTGTTGTTCGTGGGATTGTGCGTCTCGAACCTGCTGGCGATCCGGGTGGAAATCTTCCGCGGGCGGCTGGCCAATACCTATCTTGTATACGAGGAAATCCGGACCGCCCAGCTGATCCGCGAGGACCTCCATCAGCGGGGTCCGGCGGCCCTTCCGGGGGAGATCCTTTTCGTGAACGGCGTTTCACCGATGCCGTTCCGGGAGATCACTCCGTTTGTGGCCGTCGATCCGGAGCAGCATGATTCGTTCCGGATGATTGCGGCGGAAGTTTTGAAGGACGCGGACATCCGCGTGAATGTTCCCGCGGGAACCGAAGGGCGGGTGTACACGATCGATGGTGAAAGGATCCTGGACCGCCAGGGGGCGCCGATCGATCTTTTTACCCGTTTATTGGATCAGGCGGTCCAGCGAATGCGGGAAGGCCGGAAAGCGGAGGCGTTCGACCTTTTCTATCAGGCGGCCCAAACCCGGCCGTTCCTGCTCCGATACCTGCTGCAGTCGTATCGCCTCGAGGATCTTCGCTGGATCACGCGGGATCTGGACCTGAGGGGCTGGATCCACCGGGTGGACGGGCTGTGCAAAGACTGGAGCGACCAGCCGATTCCCAAGCGGGAATCGGTTTTTGCGCTGGTCCATCAGGAGATTTCGGATTATCTGGTTTGTCTTTTTTGTTTGTCTTATCTGGAGCATCACGCGGGGAACGAAGAATCCAGCCAGCGCTGGCTCTCCCAGATCCATTACCTGGAACGGGATCCGGCCGCGCTGGTTTACCGGCTGATGCAGGTTCCGTGGATCGCAGCCGACCCCGATTTGAAGAATTACGCGCAGCGCTTGAACGGTTCCTCTTATTTTTCCGATCCTCTTCCTTGGCGAAAAGACGACTACGGTTTCGGCCGGTTCCTGGTGCGGCTCCTTTGGAGCTGGGACATCCGGTCGGGTTGGGACAAGCGCCTTGGTTTTTCCATTTAAGGAGAAGCAGAAATGATCTTGAAAGATAAAGTGGTTTTGGTCACCGGCGGGACCGGATCTTTCGGCCGAAAATTCATCGAGCGGCTTCTCAAGGAGCATCAGCCCAAGAAGATTATCATCTTCAGCCGGGACGAGTGGAAGCAGTCGGAGATGGCCCGCCACTTCACGGATCCCCGCATTCGTTTCTTCGTCGGGGACGTTCGGGACAAGGAGCGGCTTCAGCGAGCGTTCAACGGCGTTCACGTGGTGGTGCACGCGGCCGCGCTCAAGCAGATTCCGACCGCCGAGTACAACCCGCTGGAAGCGATCAAGACGAACATCCTGGGCGCGGCCAACGTGATCGACGCGGCCATCGACCAGCGCGTCGAGAAGGTGGTGGCGCTCAGCACCGATAAGGCGGCCAACCCGATCAACCTGTACGGCGCCACCAAGCTTTGCTCGGATAAGCTGTTCATCGCGGCCAACGTTTATTCGGGACCGCACAGCACGAAATTCGGCGTGGTGCGCTACGGAAATGTGGTGGGGAGCCGCGGATCCGTCATCCCGCTGTTCCTCAAGCTGAGGGATTCGGGCAAACTGCCGATCACCGACCGCCGGATGACCCGGTTCTGGATCACGCTGGAGCAAGCCGTGGATCTGGTCGTGCATGCGCTGGAAGGGATGCATGGCGGGGAAATTTTCGTTCCCAAGGTGCCCAGCATGACGCTGGTGGACCTAGCTGAGGCAATGGCCCCGGGCAGCAAGCATGAAATCGTGGGGATCCGGCCCGGCGAGAAACTGCACGAAGTGATGATCACCCCCGATGACGCCCGCCGCACGGTCGAGATGCCGGAGTTCTACGTGATTCAGCCCGATTTCCCGGCGATCC
>CAZKNC010000144.1:0-4324 GCA_964553935.1 uncultured Planctomycetia bacterium
CGCTCCGGTACGGCTTTTATTGGGATCGATCCGAACCGTTCCTTCCATCCTATGGGGGGTGATCTTCGTGGTGGCGTTCGGGCTGGGACCCGCCGCCGGCGTGATGGGCGTGGCCTTTTACACGGTCGGCTATCTCGGCAAACTGTATTACGAAGCGTTTGAAGCGGTAGACAGGGAAGTGTTGGAAGCCGTTCGGGCGGTCCACTGCACCCGGCTGCAGCTTTTTCGCTGGGCCGTTCTTCCGGAATCGATCAACACGGTGGTCAGCCAGCTTCTTTTCATGTTCGAATACAACATCCGGGCCTCGGCGATCCTCGGGTTCGTGGGCGCCGGCGGCATCGGCTACTACATGCTCGGCTACGTCCAGATGCTCCAATATCGGAACTTGATGACCGCACTGCTGTTGACCTTCGGAGTGGTCATGGCGGTGGACGCATTAAGCGTCCGGATCCGGGCCCGCCTGACCACCACTCTGGAATAACCATGGAACGTCGACATCTCAAATTCCTCTGGAATTTTACTTGCCCGGCCAGCAGACCGTGCTAGAATAAATGTTTTCCACACAGCTATGATCACTTCGAAAACTTATATGGCCAAGCGAGGGGAAGTCGCCCGAAAATGGCATGTCTTGGACGCCGACGGTCAGGTGTTGGGTCGGCTGGCGGTCAAAGCCGCCCATTTGCTCCGGGGCAAGCACAAGGCGACCTTCACGCCTCACATCGACTGCGGCGACGGCGTCATCATCGTCAACGCGGAAAAAATCCGGCTGACCGGAACCAAACTTCAAAACAAGACCTATCAGCGGTATTCCGGCTACCCAAGCGGCCTTAAAATAGAAACGGCGGACCATCTTCTGCAGCGGCGGCCGACCGAGGTAGTTCACCGAGCAATCGTCGGCATGCTGCCCAAGAATCCGCTGGGCCGGCAGGTCGGGCGGCGGCTTCGAGTCTACAGCGGGCCCAAGCATCCCCACGACGCGCAGATGGAGCCCGTTCCTTCATGATCAGCACCGGTCGACGCAAAGAAGCGGTGGCCAAGGTGATTCTTCGCCCTGGGAAAGGCCTGATCGTGGTGAACGGCCGGACGATGGAAACTTATTTCCCTCGGATCTCCCTGCAGTACCTGGTCCGGGAACCGCTGGTTCTGACCCAGACCCTGCAGAAGTTCGACTGTGTGGCCCGGGTTTCAGGCGGAGGGATTACCGGACAGGCCGGCGCGGTCCGGCATGGCTTGGCTCGGGCGCTCTCTCAGACCGACGAAACACTCAAGCCCTCTCTTCGGAAAGCCGGCCTGCTGACCCGGGATCCCCGGGCGCGGGAGCGGAAGAAATACGGACAAAAGGGAGCCCGTAAGCGGTTCCAGTGGACCAAGCGGTAGGGACTACCGTCCCCGCTTGGATCCACGAGACGACCTATCCTTCGGGATAGGTCGATTTCATTTATAAGGATGGCTCATACCAGATGAAGCCGACCCTCGGCATCGTTGGAGTCACAGGTTATTCGGGGCAGGAGCTGCTGAAGATTCTTCTGCGGCATCCCTCGGTTTCTGTTCAATACCTGGCCAGCCGGCGGCTGAAGGAAGCCGCGCCGGTCGGCGAGCTTCTGCCCGCATTCTCTTCTTCGGACTTGGAGATTTCTCCGTTTCAACTTTCAGAAGCGCAGAAGGTCGATCTGCTGTTTTTAGCGCTCCCGCACGGAGTCGCGATGGAGCTGGCCCCTCCGCTGATGAAGAAAGAGGGGCTTCGCGTGATCGATTTGAGCGGGGACTTCCGGCTTCATTCAGCCCCTGGTTTCGCCAAAGCGTACGGGATGACTCACCGGGCGCCCGCGCTCCTTCGGCAGGCCGCTTACGGCCTGCCGGAACTGCATCGAGAGGCCGTTCGAAAAACCCGGTGGGTCGCCAATCCCGGCTGCTATCCGACCGCCGTCCTGTTGGCTCTGGCGCCGCTGGCGGAAGCCGGCTTGCTCCAGACCAACGGACTGATCGTGGACGCCAAATCCGGCGTCTCAGGAGCGGGACGATCGGCAAAAGAGGATCTCCTTTTTTGCGAAGTGAACGAGAATCTTCGGGCTTACAAGGTCGAAGGGCACCCGCACACACCCGAAATGGAACAGGAGCTTCAGGCGCTTTCCAAAAAGAAAATCTCCATGACCTTCGTCCCGCACCTGGTTCCCATGGACCGGGGAATCTACGCCACGATCTACGTCCCGCTTCGGCGGAAGACGCCTGAGAAGCAGCTGCGGGCGCTGTATGAAAAACGGTACGGATTGGAACCCTTTGTCCAAATCCTTCCGGAAGGGGTCTGGCCCCAGGCCAAATCCGTGGCCGGAACCAATCGGTGCGACATCAACCTCCGGTTGGATCCCAGCGGAGACCGAGTGATCGTCATTTCCGCCTTGGATAATCTGGTTAAGGGAGCGGCCGGCCAAGCCGTCCAGAACATGAATCTTCTGCTCGACTTTCCGGAGGAGACCGGCCTCCTATGAATAGGGTTCCTGGCGGAGTGACCGCTCCGACCGGTTTTACCGCCTCAGGCGTTTCCTGCGGCATCAAGAAACGGGGAAAGGATCTGGCTTTAATCGTATCGGATCGGCCCGCCAAAGTGGTAGGCATGCTCACTCAAAATAAAATGCGCGCCTTCAGCGTGGAATGGGCCAAGGACATTCTTGGTCGTGGAAATGCCCGGGCCATCGTGGCCAACAGCGGGAATGCCAATTGCTGCACCGGCAGACAGGGCGAACAAGATACCCGGGAAATGGCCCAGATGGTTGGCTCCAAACTCCAGATACCGAGAAACCAGGTGTTTGTGGCCTCTACCGGCGTGATAGGACGGCCTCTGCCTATGGATCACATACGGTCAGGGATTCAGGAAGCACTAAAATCTTTAAGCCCGAAGGGCTCTTTCTCTGCCGCAGAAGCGATCTTGACCACCGATACCCGGCCCAAAGAAATCGCGTTTCGATTCCAGGCCTCCGGAAAATCGGTCACGCTGGGCGGCATCGCTAAGGGTTCAGGAATGATCGCCCCGAACATGGCCACCATGCTGGCTTTTATGACCACGGACGCTTCGATCGATCCGGCCGGCCTGCGCAACGCGTTGGGCTTTTTTGTCCCGCGAACGTTCAACGCCGTCACGGTCGACGGAGAGTGCTCCACCAACGACATGGTTCTGATCCTGGCCAACGGCGCCTCCGGAACACCCCCGATCCGGCTGGGAAGCCCTGCCTATCGGAACTTTTTCGACGCGGTCGGCCTGGTCTGCAGACACCTGGCGCATGAAATCGCGCGGGACGGGGAAGGGGTAACCCGCCTGTTCACGGTTCATGTTACGGGTGCCGCTCGAAAAGAACAGGCCGAAAAAGCGGCGCGGCAGGTCGCGAATTCCCTCTTAGTGAAAACGATGGTCACGGGCCGGGACCCAAACTGGGGGCGCGTCGCCGCCGCGGTGGGTGCCGCCGGCGTTCCGATCCGCCCGAATCGGCTGACCATTCGGCTGGGGAAACAGGTTGTCTTCCAAGGCGGGGAACCCGTGCAAATCAGCCGCCGGAAACTGCTGGAAGAAGTCGACCGACCGGAAGTACACATTGGTGTTGATTTAGGTGCCGGCCGGGAGGAAAGCCGCTGCTTGAGCGCCGATTTGACCGAGGACTACATCCGGATCAATGCCAAATACACCACTTAGAATACGGCCCCCTCTCCAGAGGAATATTTATTAATGAAACCACTCGTGAATTTAATAAGGAAGGCGGATGTGTTGCTGGAGGCGTTGCCTTACCTGCAGTCGTTCCGGGGAAAAACGTTCGTCATCAAATACGGCGGCTCCGCGCTGGCCGACCCGGTCAAGCGCCGCTCCATCCTGCAGGACATCATCTTCTTCAGCGTCGCGGGAATCCGGCCGGTGCTGGTGCATGGCGGCGGACCGGAGATTTCCAAACGGATGAACAAAAAAGGCAAACCACCCCGGTTCGTTCAGGGCCTGCGCGTGACCGACGCGGCGACACTGCGCGTCGTGATGAAGGCGCTGACCGACGTCAACCGACGGCTGGTCGCGGAACTGAGATCGCTGGGGGCCCGCACCCACGGCCTGCCCGGCTGGGAAGGGGGCCTGATCCAGGCTGAAAAATACACGCCAGCCGGCGAGGACCTCGGATTCGTGGGAATGGTGACCGGCGTCAACACCGGGCCGGTCCAGCGGCTTTTATCGCTGGGGGTCATCCCGGTGGTGGTACCAGTGGGGGCCGGCTGGGACGAACAGCCCTACAATGTCGACGCCGACGAAGCCGCCTCCGCGCTGGCGGCCGCGCTCCGGGCAGAAAAATTCGTG
>CAZKNC010000145.1:0-4313 GCA_964553935.1 uncultured Planctomycetia bacterium
ATGGGTGTCACGCACGTGGAGTTCCTGCCGCTGATGGAGCATCCGTTCTACGGCTCCTGGGGGTATCAGACCACCGGTTATTTCGCTCCGACCAGCCGCTACGGCACGCCGCAGGATTTCATGGCGCTCATCGATACCCTGCATCAGCAGGGAATTGGAGTGATCCTGGATTGGGTGCCGTCTCATTTCCCCTCCGATCCGCATGGGCTGAGTTTTTTCGACGGAACCTGTCTGTACGAGCATGCGGAACCCAAGCAGGGCTATCACCCCGATTGGGGCAGTCTAATCTTCAATTATGGGCGCAGTGAGGTCCGTTCTTTTCTTTTATCCAGTGGTTTGTTCTGGCTGGATAAGTACCATGCCGACGGCCTGCGGGTCGACGCGGTGGCTTCCATGCTTTACCTGGACTATTCCCGGAAGGAAGGGGAATGGATTCCCAACCGCCACGGCGGGCGGGAGAACCTGGAGGCGGTCGATTTCCTGCGCCGGTTCAATGAAGAGGTGGTCCGCCGTTTTCCCGACACGCAGACCATGGCCGAGGAATCCACCGCCTGGGGCGGGGTTTCCCGCCCCACCTCCATGGGTGGTTTGGGATTCGGAATGAAATGGGACATGGGCTGGATGCACGACACGCTGGACTACATGGGGCGGGAGCCGGTGCATCGGAAATACCATCACGACACACTGACGTTCCGGATGCTGTACGCGTTTACGGAAAATTTTGTTCTGCCGCTGTCGCACGACGAGGTGGTGCACGGGAAGGGCTCGCTCTTGGGCAAAATGCCCGGAGACGACTGGCAGAAAATGGCCAACCTGCGCGCGCTGTACGGCTACCTGTACGGCCAGCCGGGCAAAAAACTTCTGTTCATGGGCGGGGAATTCGGGCAGTGGAATGAGTGGCAGCACGAGGAAAGTCTGCAGTGGCACCTGACCCAGTACGGTCCGCATCGGGGGCTTCAGCGGTGGGTGGAAGATCTAAATCGTTTGTATCGGACGGAACCGGCCCTGCACGAGCTGGATTTCGATTCCGCGGGATTCGAATGGATCTCCTGCGACGATCGGGACCAGAGCGTCATCGCTTTCCTTCGAAAGGGCCGGGAGGGGACCCCGTCGATCCTGGTCGCCTGCAATTTCACGCCGGTTCCGCGCCTGCAGTACCGGGTCGGGGTCCCGCGGGACGGTCTTTGGCGCGAACTGCTCAACAGCGACGCGCGGGAATATGGCGGCAGCGGCTGGGGAAATTGGGGCGGGGTCCGGGCCGAGTCGGCCGGCTCGCACGGGCGGCCGTTTTCTCTGGAGTTGACCCTTCCGCCGCTGGGCGCGGTTTTCTTGAGAGGGTAGCGATGCCGCCAGAGCGCTACGTCTGCATCCACGGCCATTTTTATCAGCCGCCGCGCGACGATCCCTGGACCGGAGAAATCGAGCGCCAGCCCTCCGCGGCTCCTTTCCACGATTGGAACGAACGGATCACCCGGGAGTGCTATTCCCCCAACGCGGTGCTGGGCAACTACCCTCGGATCAGCTTCAATTTCGGGCCGACCCTGCTTTCCTGGATGGAACGGAAAGAACCCTCCACTTATGCGGCGGTTCTGGCGGCTGACCGGGAGAGCATCCGCCGGTTTTCCGGACACGGCTCGGCGATGGCCCAGGCGTACAACCACATGATCCTTCCGCTGGCGAACCGGCGGGATCGGGTGACTCAGGTGGTTTGGGGCGTCCGGGATTTCGAGCATCGGTTCGGCCGTAAGCCGGCGGGGATGTGGCTGCCGGAAACCGCGGTCGATCGGGAGACGCTGGAAGTGCTCGCGGAGCAGGGAATCCGGTTCACCGTTTTGGCGCCTCATCAGGCCCGGAACCCCACTCCGGTGGACCCCACGCGGGCCTACCGGATGAGTCTTTCCGGAGGCCGTTCCATCGCGCTGTTCTTTTATCATGAAGGTGTTTCCAAGGCCGTCGCGTTTGACGCGCTGCTCAAGGATGGCGGCCTGTTCGCGCTCCGGCTGCTGTCCGTCTTCGCCCAGGATCCTCACCAGGAAGGGCCGCAGATCGTTCACATCGCCGCCGACGGCGAAACGTACGGGCATCATCACCGCCATGGGGAAGTCGCTCTGCGCGGGTGCCTGGACCGCGTGGAGTCGGAACCCGCGGTCCGGCTGACCAATTACGCCGAGTTCCTTGAAAAACATCCGCCGCGGGACGCGATTGGAATCGTCGAGAAAAGCTCTTGGAGCTGCGTGCACGGGATCGACCGCTGGTGGAGCGACTGCGGCTGTTCCGCCGGCGGGAACCCGTCGTGGAAACAGGGTTGGAGGACCCCTCTGCGCGACGCGCTGGACTGGCTCCGGGACTGGGCGGCCCTGCGGTATGAAACGCTGGCCGGCCGATGGCTGCGGGATCCCTGGCGGGGGCGGGACCGCTTGATCGATCTCCTGCTGGATCCGTCCGAGCAGGCCCGGGACCGGTTCTTCCGGGAGGAGGGGATCGGCCCGCTGGGGCCCGCGGACCAAGAAACGGTTTTGAAGCTTTTGGAGCTCCAGCGGAATACCCTGCTCATGTACACCAGCTGCGGCTGGTTCTTCGACGACCTGACCCGGATCGAAACGGTGCAGATCCTGCGCTACGCGGCTAAGGCCATCCGCTTGGGGCGGGAGCTGTTCGGCGAATCGGCGGAAGAGCTGTTCTTGAAGATCCTGGAGAAGGCGCACAGCAACATTCCGGAGGCCGGCAACGGCCGGCAGGTGTACGAACGGCTTGTGGTACGATAGAAAACGATGTTTGAAGAACTGACCCGCAACTTTCGGATCGCCGATCTGTTCGACATCGGGATTATCTCCGTCTGCATCTATTCGGCCATCGTTTGGTTCCGGCGGACCACTTCCCGTTCCGTCGTGATCGGAATCCTCCTGCTGATGGGGGTTTACCTCCTGGCCAGGACCTTCGACCTTTACCTGACCTCGCTGTTGTTTCAGGCTTTTTTTGCCGTCCTGCTGGTGGCGCTGGTGGTGGTTTTTCAGGAAGAGATCCGCCGGGCTTTCGAGCGGATCGCCATCTGGGGCACGTTTCGGGACCGGCGCCGTTTCGCCGCTCTGCCGGGCATCGATGCTCTGCTGGAAGGGGTTTCCACCCTAGCGGCCAACCGAACCGGCGCGCTGATCGTCATCCGGGGACGGGAGCCGCTGGACCGGCATGTGGAAGGAGGGATCCCCCTGTATGGCCGGGTCAGCAAACCGCTGCTCTACAGCATCTTTGATCGCCATTCGCCCGGCCACGACGGTGCAGTCCTCATCGAAGGAGACCGGATTTCGAAATTCGGCGCGCATCTGCCTCTTTCCAAGAATTTGACGCAGATCGGCAGTTTGGGAACCCGCCACGCGGCGGCGCTCGGCATGTCGGAATGTTCCGACGCTTTTGTGATCGCCGTCTCGGAAGAGCGGGGCACGATCCATGTCGCGCAGGATGGGCAGATGAAGCTGATCCATTCGGTCGCCGAGCTCAAGACCCGGCTGGAACAGTTCTATGCCGAACGATTCCGGCAGGAATTGGAGAGCAGTCTCCAGCGGCCGTTTCGTCAGAATGCCCGGATCAAGATTTTGTCACTCGTGCTGGCCTGCCTGGGCTGGTACCTGCTGGCCTATCGTTCCGATACCCTTCAGCGCACCTTTGTCGTTCCGATCGAGCATCGCGGACTGCCGGAAGGGTGGTACCTGGAAGGGCCCAAGCCGTTGGAGGCCCGGGTTACCCTCAGCGGTTCCTCCCGGGCGTTTGACCTGCTCAATCCCAACATGCTGGTCCTCTCGCTGGATCTGGCGAAGGTTCGGGACGGCACTCAGCAGGTTCTTTTGACCGAAGAACAGCTTCGGAAGCCGGCCAATCTCACGGTCTACCGGATCGATCCGGCGGTCCTGATGCTGGAGGCGCATCCGACTTCCGTGGTCAGCATTCCGATCGAAGTGAGTACCGTAGGCACCTTACCGGTGAATCTGCGTCTGGTCGGGCTGAAGGTGATTCCAGAATCGATCCGGGCCCGGGTCCGCCCCAGCGCTTCGGTCAATAAGGTGACGACCGAACCGATTGATCTGTCCGCGATCACTCAGACCACGCTTCTGCGGACCCGCCTGCAGCTGCCCGATGAAATCCGAATGGTGGAGGGCAGCGTGCCCGAGGCGCAGGTGACCGTCGAAGTCGCTCTGGAGCCGTCCGCTCCTTAACGGCAGGCCGTAGAACCATGAACTCTCCCCATACGCTGATCCGTTTTCTCCGAAAACGGGGGCGAGCCCTCTCGCCCCTGCTCATCTTGACGCACGACCATCCCG
>CAZKNC010000146.1:0-4262 GCA_964553935.1 uncultured Planctomycetia bacterium
CACTGCTTGCAGATCCGCCGCCCGGCCAAACGCCTGATCATCTTCTCGGACGAAATATCGAAATCCACCGCCATTTGAATCGGCGGCTGATTCCGCCGCGCCAGCCAGGAATCCAGCGCCCGGGCCTGACTTTCCGTTCTCGGAAACCCGTCCAGAACGAACGAATCGCCCGGACCGATCGGCTCCAGCCGCCTCAGGATCAGGTCGGTCACCAGCTCGTCCGGAACCAGCACGCCCATCTCCATGCAGCGGGCCGCTTCCCG
This sequence comes from uncultured Planctomycetia bacterium, assembly GCA_964553935.1. Taxonomy (GTDB): domain Bacteria; phylum Omnitrophota; class Gorgyraeia; order 1-14-0-20-64-10; family 1-14-0-20-64-10; genus CAZKNC01. The sequence continues at coordinate 264 of CAZKNC010000146.1, forward strand.
TCCGATCGGGTCACCGTCGCGGATCGCATCCCGCAGGATGTTGCCGCTGGCCAGGAACATGACCCCCTGCCGTTCCAGCAGCAGCTCCGCCTGGGTCCCTTTCCCCGCGCCCGGCGGGCCCAGAAAAACCAATCTCATCCGCCGAAAACCCTAGCGCCGGCCGCGAAGCCGGCCGTGGCTGAGGAACCCTTCGTAATTCCGCATCAGCAGGAACGACTCCACCTGCCGCATCGTCTCCAGAAGAACACCCACCACGATCAACAAGCTCGTCCCGCCGAAAAAGCTGGCCACCAGGTAGGGGATCGAAAGCCATCGCCCCACCATGTCGGGCAGCACCGCGATGAACGCCAGGAAGATCGCGCCCGGCAGCGTGATCCGCGTCAGCAGCCGGTCGAAGAACTCGGCGGTCGGCTTGCCCGGGCGGATGCCCGGGATGAACCCGCCGAACTTCTTCATGTTGTCGGCCACATCCACGGGATTGAACGCGATCGCCGTGTAAAAGTACGCGAAAAAAACGATAAAGGCCGTATAAAGAACCGTGTACAGCACCTGCCCGCGCGTCAGCCAATGGGCCAAGGAACTCAAGATCCCGATCCCCGTGAATCCCGCCAGCGTCGCCGGAAACATGATGATCGACTGCGCGAAGATGATCGGCATCACGCCCGCGTGATTGACCCGGATTGGGATGTAGGTGGCCTGGCCGCCATACACCTTCCTGCCCACGATCCGCCGGGCATACTGCACGGGGATCCGCCGCTGTCCCTGCGTGATCGCGATCACGGCAATGATCACCGCCACCAGCATCACCGCCATCAACAGCAGGACCAGCGGACTGATCTGATGCTGGCCCGGCGCCAGCGGGTTCGGCAACAGGAGCAATTGATGCAGGGCCGTCGGCAGCCGCGAGAGGATGCCGGCCGTGATCAAAATCGACATACCGTTTCCGATCCCCATCGCGGTGATCTGCTCGCCCAGCCACATGATGAAGGCCGTTCCGCTGGCCAGCGTAATAATGGTCAGCAGCCGGAAACCCCATCCGGGGAACTGCACCATCTGAACACCGTCGAAACTGCGCGGATTCTCCAGCCAAAGAGCAATGAAGAAGGCCTGAAGAATGCCCAAGCCCACCGTCAAATACCGTGAATACTGGTTAAGATTCCTTCGGCCGGCCTCGCCCTCCTCCTTGGCCATCTGCTCTAAGCGCGGGATCACCACCACCAAAAGCTGCATGATGATGGAAGCCGAGATCGCCGGCATGATTCCCAGCGCGAAGATGGTCATCTGGGAGAGGCCTCCACCGCTGAACAAGTCCATCACGGTGAAGAGCGTCCCGCCCATCTGCTGACTCATTCTTTCAAAGAACGCCCGCAAGGCCTGCCCGTCGATTCCCGGCAGAGGGATATAGTCCCCCATCCGGTAAACGGCGATCAACCCCAGCGTAACGAGAATCCGCGCGCGAAGCTCCGGGACCTTAAAGCTGTTGGCGAGCGCCTTCAGCATGGGGCTAGAACTTCGGTCGAACCTCCGGCCGCGGCAATCTTCTCCAAAGCGGACTTGGAGAAGCGATGCGCCTTCACCTTGACCGCCTGCTTGAGCTCTCCGTCTCCCAGCACCTTCACCGGAAACCGAGGCGTGCCGACCAAGCCCGCGTTTGTCAAAACGGTCGGATCCACGGTGCTGCCGGCCGGAAAACGGCTTAAGTCCCCCACATTCACGATCTGGATCGGCATCGGGCGCACATGCCGGAATCCGCGCTTGGGAACCCGGCGGATGAGCGGCATCTGCCCTCCTTCGAACCCGGGAGGAGTCCCGGCTCCTGAGCGAGCGTTCTGGCCTTTATGCCCTTTGCCCGAAGTTTTTCCGTGCCCCGAAGACTCTCCCAATCCGAGCCGTTTCGGACGGCGGACGGCCCCTTTGGGCGGACGCAGTTCTCCAAGGTTCATGAGAGGGTCTCTTCTTCCAGGATGGGACTCTTCCGCAGCGCGGTGATCTGATCCGGGATTTCCAGAGCCTGCAGACCCGTCACCATGGCGCGGACGACATTGATCAGATTATCGGATCCCAACGATTTTGCCAGAATGTCCTTGATCCCTGCCGCGTCGCAAACCGCGCGGACCGTTCCTCCGGCGATGACTCCGGTTCCGGGAGCCGCCGGCTTGAGCAGAATCCGAGAAGCCGAGTACTCCGCGATGATCTCATGGGGAATCGTCCGGCCCTTCATTGGAACAACGAACATTCCCTTGCGTGCCTGCGTCAATCCTTTCCGGATGGCATCCGCCACTTCATTGGCCTTGCCCAACGACCAGCCGACTCGGCCCTTCCCATCGCCGACCACCACCAGCGCGCTGAAAGAAAGCCGCTTGCCGCCCTTGGTCACCTTGGCCACGCGGTTGATCGCCACCACCTTCTCAATCAGGTCCGATTGCGGCCCGGAAGAACGGCCCTGGCCTGGACCACCCCGGCCCGGCCCGCCCCGGCCTCTTCCCTGACCTCTTCCGCCCTGGCCCTGACCCGGGCCCTGTTGTCCTTGAGGAATCACAGTTCCAATCCTTTCGCCCGGGCGGCCTCAGCCAAGGCCTTGACCCGCCCATGGTATGCATATCCGCCCCGGTCAAAAACCGCTTTTCGGATTCCAGCGGCGACCGCCGATGCGGCAACTGTTTCACCCAGCTTTTTAGCGGCGGCGATATTCCCGCCGGTCTTGACCTGCTTGAGCAGATCCGCCTGCCGGGTCGAGCAGCTCAGCAACGTTTTTCCGCTCAGGTCATCGACCAGTTGAGCGTAGAGATGAAGATGGCTCCGACGGACCACCAGCCGAGGCCGTTCCTGGCTCCCGGAAATCTTTTTCCGGACTCTCCGGTGCCGACGCGCGCGATGCGCTTCACGATACGCTAAGGAAGACATCCTTCATCTCTCCGTTAAGCAACTGCCTTACCCGCCTTGCGCCGGATCACCTCGCCGGCGTAGCGGATGCCCTTGCCCTTGTACGGCTCCGGCGGAGCGTAGGCCCTCAAACGGGCGGCCACCTGGCCCACCAACTGTTTGTCCGTCCCGCGCACGACAATCTGGGTCGGCTTGGGTGTCTCCACCGTGATGCCTTCCGGAATCTGGAAAACCACCGGATGGGTGAAACCCACGAACATCTCGATTTTCTTTCCGGAAACCTGGGCCCGATAACCGACGCCGTTAAGTTCCAGCTCTTTGCTGAAACCCTCGATCACGCCTTTGATCATGTTGGCGATCAGCGTTTTGTGAAGACCGTGCAGGCTCTTGGCCGACGAATCCTCCGAGGAGCGCTTGAGCTGAAGCTGGGCATCCGCCCGTTCGAGCACCAAACCCGGAGGCAGCCGATGAATCAGCTTTCCCTTGGGCCCCTCTACCTTGACGAGGTCGCCCTGCACCTCCACTTTGGCCTGAGCCGGAACCTCAATCGGTGTCTTTCCTACGCGTGACATCAGTGATCCCCTACCGGACGTAGCACAAAATCTCGCCGCCGATTCCCTGCCGGCGAGCTTGTTCATCCGTCACGACCCCCTTCGGAGTCGTGAGGATCGCCATGCCGATGCCCGATTGAACCTTGGGCAGCTTGTCTTTCCCGCGATAAATCCGGCGTCCCGGTTTGGAAATCCGCCGGATCTCCCGCAGAATCGGCCGGCGATCCTTGGTGTAGCGCAGGTAAATCCGAAGGATGCCCTGTGGATTGCCTTCCTTCAGCAGGCGCCAGTTCTGAATGAACCCTTCGCTCTTCATGCATTCCACGATCTCCGCGCCCAAGCGGGAAGCCGGCACATCCACCTGCGGTTTTCCCGCCCGGCTGCCGTTGGAGATCGCCACCAGCATATTTCCAATAGGATCGGTCAGACTCATCGCTTTACCAGCTCGCTTTCGTGACACCGGGAATCTCGGCCCGGTGCGCCATTTCCCGGAAACAGATCCGGCACAGGCGAAACTTTCGGTATACGCCGCGCGGACGCCCGCACCGCGCACAGCGGCCCTTCC
>CAZKNC010000147.1:0-4248 GCA_964553935.1 uncultured Planctomycetia bacterium
CGGCAGGCGCCGTCGAGCAGGGAATACTGGCTGTGGACGTGAAGGTGTACGAAATCCGCGTGCTTATCCATCTAAGCTTTCAATGTGTCCCCTCGGAACCCGGTACCGTTATTCGGCATGAAATCAGAATAGGAGGCCCATCCACATGCCAAGGATGAGGCTTACCAATATCTCTACTGCTCCTGCTGCAATTACACAGGCCAGAGCTTTTCCAGCTGAGAAATCATGTACAAACTGGATGCCCTTGACCAAGAGGATCATTCCCCACAGAAAGAATGCGAGAACCGCAATGACGCACAGAAGCACTACCAGCCCGTTGGCAGTTTTGAAGCCCCACTTGAAGAGGAGGCCCGCTACTATGATTCTGGGCAGTCGCGGAAGATTACTCACCGCCACAACCACCGCCGTAGCATCAAAGTCGTACAGCCTGGAGCCCATAAATCCTCCGACCAGGTTCAAGAAAAATGCCTCTGTCAGTAATCGGAGAGGCCCAGCAAAGAGGATAGACTCGATTATCTTCAAAAGCACCGCCAGTTGAGGTGGAACGTAGGCTGTCACCCCGCTTAAGAAAACGCTCTGCGTAATTCCGCCCAAAGCTGCCTGAGAAAAAGTTGCAAGGACTCCGCAGATCAAACCCATCGTGATAAATAGAGCCCAACCACCTTCCCGCATGACGTCTCTTATCGTTTGGGTTGGTCGAACGAGTAGCCGCCACCAGAATCTGTGATCTAGCAGAAGGTCAAGGGTCGCGATCCCGGTTTCCATATCAAGCCACAGGTAGAAATATCATCGAAAAAGCGCTCTCGTCGGGCGCCAGAGCAGAAAAAGAATTACGGCAACTGGCCGCCAATTCCCGAGGATCAGGTTCTGAAGCCGGCCAAGCATCCCGGCAAGCCCTCCCTCCGATGAGAAGGTTATCCCAAGGATTGTGAGCCACGGCGTGACCAGGAGCCACAGTGCATAGACGGCAATCACCGTTATCCGCGCCCAATTCTGGGCCAATAACAATCCCGAGCCAACCAGGATCATACCGGCCAACACAGCCGTCATGGTGCCCATCAGCCATGAATTCCCGAGCGTGGCTATGAGTTTCATCTGCGCTTTTTCTTTCGAGGTAAGAATCCTGCGTGTACTGCTTTTCTTGAAATCAGGGGCTTGCGCGGCCCATTCCATGCTTTTGCTTTGCAGGTCGACCTCTTGGCTCCAGCCCGAAACAATCTTGGCTAACTGGGTGGCGGGTTGCCTGGCGTTCCAAAAGATCAGGAGCGCAATACCTGTGGCACCGACCTGAGCAACCTTGCCGCGCCACCCGTAATTATGCTGAATATTACCGATCCATCTCATCGGCGTTCCACAGCTTCCTTCACAACGCGAAACCCTACAAAACCCATGAGGTAAACAATTCCTACCATGACCAACGTACCTGCCCAAAGCCCTACGGCCTGGATCCGGTCTCCTTTGCCAAACGCCGCCTCAAGACCGCCAAAGAGGCCGAGAGCCGATCGGTACCGGGTTCCGAGGGGACACGTTACCCGCTGCTGAAAGCCGGGGCGGGGCTTTACCATGTTAGGTACCATTTCCACAGGTACCGGGGGCGGGGCCCGGAACTCCCAAAAATAGCATGGCCTGTCACTACTCCAATTCAAAACGAAACTCCCCCTCCACACTGTCCAGGACCACCTGAGTGATATCGCGGTAGCTGATCAACGTCCAGAAAGAGCTGGTGGCATCCTTGCCCTCCACCAACATTCTTTCTTGCTCCAGTGCCCGAATCTTCTGGACCATCACGGTGTTTCCGTTAGACAGATACAGAACAACCCTGGGTGGGAGCTCTTCCGAATCCTCCTTGACATACTCCGACACCAATTCCTTCAAAGTGGTATCGAAAAACTCCCGCGGGAAGACCGGGCGATCAGATTCTCCCGGCACAACTCGTTCCATGAGCAACCTCCTGTGTGATTGGTATGATGGGTACCGGGTTCCGAAGGGACACGTTGCTTATCTTAAGTTCGGCGGCGGACAGTCAACTGGCGACCAGACAGGTACACAACTTTCCCGTCCCGCCAAATCGCAGCGGGGACCCCAGCCGCCGCATGCCGGGCAAGCGCCTTCGCCACAGCCCTTTTTAGGGCCTTAAAAGCATCCGAGTGAAGCTTCTCAATGTTTTTTGTTCCGCTCTTTCTCATCTTCCCTCCATCAAACCTAAAACCTTGTCATACAACTTTCGGTCGAGAATTTCCAATTCCCCCGCTCTTTCTTCAGCAATGAGATATGGGGCGTTGCCTGAATTATCGAATAATGACCAAGAGTTGAGGACTTGCCGGTAATGATTAAGGAAATTGCTGATCCCTTTATGAAAACGCCGCCGTACCACCTTTTCATCAATGTCGTGACCGCCCATTTTGACTCGGTTTGCTACACGCGCTAAGGAGAGCTTCACATCGGGAATCCACAGAAAGAACATGTGGATCGCGTAGCCCTCTTTTTTCAGATCTTTAAAACGGGAGAGGTAGGTCATCCCTGAAAGCGTAGTCTCAAAAGCAAAATCGGCCTTTTTTGAAGCATAGGTTTCAATCTGCTCGATCAAAATTCTTCCCGCTTTCAAAGCAACAGCATCCGGAGAGAACCCTGACAAACCACGGGCAATGGTATCGGCATTGATGAAATTGGGGCAATCGGCGTAATTTGGAAGGAACTCCGAGGCAAACGTTGTTTTCCCCGAGCCGTTCGGGCCGGCAATGATATAAACCTGCGGTGTTTTACTCATCCCCCTTATTGTACGCCTATCGGAGGCACGGCCGGTGGTCGGTTCCGAAGAGACACGGTACTCACCTCAAGGTTTCCTCCGGCCATCCAGTTTCCTTAAAAGCTGAGCAAGCGCTTTTTTCTCCATTTTGCTCGAGGCCACTTGCAACATGGCCTCTTTGAGGCACCCTCGCGGATCCGTCAACACGACACCGTTCAACTCAAGAAATACGTGCGTTATGGGGACGCTTCATTGGGGGACACGTTACCCACCTTAAGTTTTTGGATCTGGGACCAGAAACACTTCCCCTTATTGTACGCTTATCGGAGACCGGGCCGGGCCCTCCGCGATGGGGAGGTCGGACCGGGCACGTCGCGAAGCCGAGCGGGCACGGTTCCCGCCGGGTCGGCCTTCTCTATTTGTTTTCCGACCCGAGTGGGAGAGCGAGGCAGAGCGTCGAGCGAAGCGACACCTCGCTGGGGTGTCGCGAGCGTTGCCCGGCCGGACTCACCGGAGCGGAGGGTGGATACGGCCGGTTTCGGTTCCGAAGAGACACGTTACTCACCTCAAGTTTTTCGGCGCGTTCTGAGATGGCGGCCGGACAAGTAGACCACTTTCCCGTCCTTCCAAATCGCAGGGGGGACGTCCTGAGCTATCGAACAGCATCCAGGAATCGAGAACTTGGAAACAAGTGCCAGGCACCGGAGTGCCTGGCACCCTCTACTCAAGCCCTACTTACCGCCAGGCGGGCAGTTCATCGTGCAGCCGGGATGGCCGGCGGGACAGGCCGCTGCGCCTCCCATTGCCTTGCCGGTCATGGGACACGCCATCTTGCCCATCATTCCCATCCTGCCGGGAGGGTAACCGTTGATCTGGTAGTAGATCTTACAGGCAGCACCGAAGACGCTCACGATGATGATCAGCAGTCCCAGATACTGACCCAGTTTCCGAACACCCCCCTGCTTCTCCTTCTCTGCGTGCGTCAGCACCCAGTACCCGACCGCCGCCGTGACCAGTAACGCCGATACGCCATGTCCCATCATCGTCATTCCCTCCTTCGGTTAATTACGCACTCAGTCTTTTGAACTGGGTTTCCCCGGGACGTTTGATTTCGATCAGCCAGACCCCCTGAGAATTGACGGATCCCCGGACCTGGTGGGTGGTCGCGTCCGGGTGCCCATGGCCCGCGCTGGTGGCCGTGATTTGAGCGCCGTCGGCCGTCACCGTCCAGACCGGATTGTCGACCGGTCCAAGCAATTGCCACCCCTGCATGGGCGGGATCCCGATGAGAAGTTTTTTGGTTTCCGAAGTGAATTCGCTGTGTTCGAGAAAGTGCACGAACTGCGCCATGCAGCCGGCGGAAAGAATACTGATGACCTCGGCCTCGCGAACCCGGTCGATCACCCGAACGTAGTTCGGCAAAGCCGTCGTAGCCAGGATCCCAACGATCACCCCCACCGCGGACAGTTCGATCAGCGTAAAACCTTTCTTCTTTTTTCTCT
>CAZKNC010000148.1:0-4198 GCA_964553935.1 uncultured Planctomycetia bacterium
GTCCCGCATCAGCGGGACGAACGGTGCCAAACCGGGCACCCCGGAGCGGAGGACGAGCAGGCCGACCATCCTCATTCCAGGATTCTCAGGGTGTCGGTGAGGTAATTCGCCTTGCGGTGGATCTCCTGCCCCGCCGCCGGCAGACGCGCCAGATCGTTCCGGAGCGCCTGCGCGGTCGACTGAAGCGCATCGATCAGCTTACGCCGCTCCTGGAACCGAGGCCCTAACCGGGCGGTGATCTCATTGATGAGCCCGGCGACGTCCTTGAGCTCGTCGAACCGCCGCAGAACCAGAGGAGCCAGATCGAACTCGCCTTTGGCCATCAAGCGCAAGTACCGCTTGATCCGAACCAGCGGGCCCGCGATGGTGTGCGACAGGTACAAAGTCAACGCGAGAGCGGCCGGCAGAAGGAGCAGGAAACCGGCCCCCAGCTTCCAATAGATTTGCGTCAGGATTTCGTTCAGCCGGCCCTGCGGATAGACGCTGGACAGCCGCTCCAGCAGATGAGACCACCCGCTGTAATAAATGACTCCCAGCGACATCAGGAAGAAGACCACCAGCACGCCCAGCGTGACTCCCACGTAACGCAGCTGCAGGGATAAATCATTGAGATAGTGCGTTCGCTTGAATTTTTCCGTCATCGATTCTCTCCCCGATTATTCACGACGAATCCTCAGATCGCGATCGATCACCAGAACCAGCCCCTTGTCTCGAGATTTCTGCACCGTCCGGCGAGCCTGTCCGAGCGGGAGATAGCGGGTCGGCTGGCCGTTCAATTCCACAATCCGGTCGCCCGGCTTCAAACCGGCAAGACCTGCGGCCCCCTCGGGCATCGTTTCCAGAACGGTCAAACCCAGCCGTTCCATCTCCAGTTTCCATCCCGGCCAATTCCGCTGGCCCGGAAAAACCGCCGGAAGCGTCACGGCACGCCGGACCGTCAGCTGGATCTCCGTTCCGGCGGGACCCAAAAGAAACTCCGCCACCTCGCTGGCCGGCAAAAACCGCGTCGACTCGTCCCAATAGCCGATGATTCCGTCGCCGGGTTCCAGACTGGCCTCCGCCGGAAATGAATTTTCCCGGACGTGGGCAACCACGGCAGAACCGCCGACGGTTTCCAGCGACAGGCCCCAGCGGCTCCAAAGAACTTCCACCGGATTCGGAACCGGCGGCTCGTGGAGTTTTCGTTCCGCGTCCCCCAGGCGCTGGAGCGCATCCTCGGCTTCCCGGAACGCCGGGTTGGTCTGCCGGGCCTTCTGAAAAAAACCCCGAGCGAGCGCCCACTCCCCCTGCTCCAGCGCCTGGTCGCCCAGATAGAGATAATTCCGTTCCGGCTCCGCGTAAAAAATCTCATCGATTTCCCGCCGAAGGAGAGTCCGTTCCCCCTGCTCGGTGCTCAGCACGATCCGGTCCCGGTGCTCTTCCACCACCAGCCCTTTGATGGAATCCCCGGCAGTGAAATAAATGGTGTCCGCGTAGACCAGTGGGTAGAGAGTAGTTAATAGAAAGTAGAAAACTACAAACCACTTACTACTCACTACCAACTGTCTTAAGATTCGCCGCATAGCTTTTTGTAGCTCTCGTAATGATGAACGGCGAATCCGCCGAAACTGGGCCGGTGCCCCACCACTTTATAGATCTTGTCCATCTCCCGGTGCAGGACCTGGCAGGAGGTCCCTCCGAAGGTGATGTAGGCGGGAAAAAGGTTCTCCTGGGTTTCCTGCCCGATCGTTACCTTCTTTCCGAGCCGATCGGCGTAGTCCATCTCCAGGGAAACCAGATGCACCGTCCCGTCGGAACCTTCCGAAAAATTGCGATAGGCCATGACCGTGACGTGGTCGACGGTATCCAGCACATGCTGGGCCGGCACCTTGATCTGGCCATGCCAGAGGATCCGATAAGAAGCGTCGTCGTCGAACCAAAACGGGATATCGACGCCGAATTCCATCGGGCGAGGATCGGCTTTGAGTACCGCGGCCATCTTGGCGTTCAAGTCCAGATACCCTCCCAAAAGGACTTCCGGATGCTCCTTCCAGGACTTGGAGAGCAGATAGACTTCGACGTCGGTATGAATGCCGTCGAACCGCTCCTCGGGAGGGGCGGAGGCGTTCAGCCGGCGGACCGATTCCATCCACTCCATCGGGACCCGGTGATACTGCGGCTTACCCCATCGGGGGTCCCCCGCCAGCGCGTAAACGCGGATCCCCTGCCGGTGGGCGAGCCGGTTGAACTGGCGGTAATGCTGATCCATCGGCGAGCGCAGGTCATACGCGGAAAGATACAGGGCCTGAAGGCCGTGCTTCCGGCTGAAGGCCAACAGACGGGAACGGCCTACCGAATCGGTCACGAGCCGGGCGTCCCAGACCCACATCGCGTAGAGAGGACCCGCGGGGGTTTCGCGGCGCTCCGCCGCCCCGGACCCGGTGGGAGGCAGAACCGGGGGACGGCGGAGCAGGACCAGCCCTCCCAAAAGGAAAAGCCCCGCTAAAATCCAAGCCGGGGCTTTTCCGAACCGGAGAGGGCTCACTCCAGCGTCAGGTCGTCGATGTACACCACGCCCGCGTGACCGGTCTCCGGGAAGAGATCTCCCTCAAACACGACCGAAACCGCCGCCAGCTGAGAATAATCGAGGAAAAATTCATCCATCGGAATGGACGCTTTTTGCCATTCGGTCGTCAGCTTGCCCGAGGGAAGATACTTGCCGATTTCCTCGGATTTGACCGAATCGCCGATCTTGTCCCAGTGGCGATCGGACAGCCCGATCACGAAATTCTCGTCTCCCTTTTCGCCGCGCACCCAGAACGTGATTTTTTTGTACGAGCTGCCGTCCAGGTACTGATCCGGCGTCGTGGAAGGCTCCGGTTCCGCTTCGGTCGGAGCTACGAGCGCGGCCGGCGACTTCAGCAGCGTGTAATAGCCGCACCATCCGCCGGAATCGAACGGACCGCCGCTGTTGCGCTTGTCGTAGCGGACCATGAGAACCTGGGTCTTCTTGCCGCCGACACTGTCCTCCCGCCGGCTCACCATCGCCTTGGAAGGGGCGCGGATAAACACGTTGGCGCGGTTGCCCAGCGCGTTCTTGATTTCATCCCCGTCGAAATTATCCACCATCAGCGGACCGGCCGCCATCGCCTGCGCGAAGGCCGCCGCCGTCACCAGCGCAGCGGCCGTCAGGCCCGCGCTAAAACCGAACAAAGATCGCATTCTCATTTTATCCTCCTCCTTATTCGAACATCAAATCGTCAACGAACACAGTCCCCTTGCCTGCTCCTCCGGGGAATACGGAGCCTTCAAAGCAGACCGTGAGGGAGGCCAACTCTTTCATTTCCAGCATGAAAGTCGAAAGCGGAATGGTCGCTTTTTGCCACTCCGTGGTGATCTTGCCCGATGGGAGATAGCGGGTGACCGCTTCCGACTTGACCGAATCCCCCACCTCATCCCAATGCCGGTCCGCCAGCCCAATCACGAAATTCTCGCCGCCGGCGGCTCCCTTGACCCAGAAAGAGACCGATTGGTAGCCCGTCCCATCGAAGTATTTGGCGCCGGCCTTCAACAGCGTGTAATAACCGCACCATCCGCCGGAATCGTACGGGCCGCCCTTGTCTTTCTTATCGTATTTGAGCATGAGCGCCTTGGCCCCGCCGTGCGCGCCGGTTTCGCTTTTAAGGGCCAGCGACCGGGAGGGGGCCATCACATAGGTGCTCGACCGCCCGCCCAGTTTGTTCGAGGCCTCTTCGAAATCGTCGATGAGCAGAGAGGGATTGGCGTATGCCAATCCCAGTGAGTAGAAAGTAGTAAATAGTAAGTAGTGAGCAGAAAAAACCAGGGCAAGAAATAAGACTTTCACTACTAACCACGAACTACTCTCTGCTCTCTTACTTCTCATTCGCCCCACTCCTTTAATAGATCTTCGTCCGATTTGCGGATAAAGCGCAGGTCATCAATGAACACCGTCCCCTGGCCTTGCTGATGGAAATTAAGGGAAAAGGATCCCATCTGGCTCCAGTCCAGTTTACCAAAATCCGAGAGGGGGATGACGACTTCCTGCCAGTCAGTGGTGACTCCTTTCGGCAGATAGGTTTTGACGGCACCGGCCTTGACGGAATCGCCGATCGTCAGCCAGGAACGATCGGCCATGCCGATCTCAAACATCTCGCCGCCGCGGGCCGTTTCCGCTTCCTGGTCATTGAATGATCTCTCC
>CAZKNC010000149.1:0-4101 GCA_964553935.1 uncultured Planctomycetia bacterium
GGAAGGTCCGTTGGTCACTCCCTTGCTGGGGGGCCGCAACCGCTCGGACAGGATCTGGGCGCCGGCCCGGGAAGATCTCGCGCAAATCATCGCTCTGGCCAAGAATCGCCTTAAAATGATGACGATGGCTCCGGAACTTCCGGGTGGGCTGGCGCTTTTGCCGCAGTTGGCCGATTCCGGTGCGATGGGATCGCTGGGCCACACGGAAGCCGTGTTTCAGGAGGCCCGCGCCGGTTTTGAGAAAGGGATCCGGCATGTCACCCATCTCTACAACGCCATGCGCGGCCTGCATCATCGGGAACCGGGAGCGCTGGGCGCGGTCCTCATGGACCATGGCGTCACCGCTCAGCTGATCACCGATGGGGTTCATGTCCATCCGGATCTTCTGCGCTGGACGGCCAGCGTCCTTTCCCCGGATGCGCTGGTTTTGATCACCGACGCTTTGCCCGCCGCCGGCCTGCCCGACGGGGTCTACGAATACGATGGACGTCCCTACCATTCGGAAAACGGATCCGCCTGGTCCCGGCCGCCCGGGCAGGAACCCCGGCTGTTCGGCACCACCTCACTGCTGGACGAACTGCTCCGCCGGGCCATGGGTTTCATGGGAGTTTCTTTTCCGGAAGCGATCCGGATGGCGACGCTGAATCCGGCTCGGACCCTTGGGTTGGAGAAAACCGTCGGCACCCTGGAACCGGGCCGCTGCGCCCATCTGGTTTTGTGGGACAACGACCACAAAGTAACGCAGACGATTATTCGCGGCCGGACCGTATGGAAAAATTAAAGCTCGGGGTCAGCTACTTCGGGAACCGGATCCCGTGGCGGGTGCGGGAGGATCTGAAAGCCATCCAGGATGCCGGCTGTACCTACGTCGTGCACACGTTCAGCGAAGAGGATTTGGAATATTACCAGCCGGCGATGGAAGAGATCGTCGGAATGAGTCGGGAGATGGGGCTGGAAGTCTGGCTGGATCCCTGGGCGGTGGGGCAGGCCTTCGGCGGAGAGACTTACTCCCGATTGGTGATGAAGGAGCTCTCCCTCCGGCAGGTGAGTTCCCAGGGAGAACTTCTGCCGATCATTTGTTTGAACCAGCCGGGGTTCAGGGACTATCTCCAGAAATGGATTGAAACGGCTGCCCGCCTGAAGCCGGACGGCCTCTTTTGGGATGAACCGCATTTCCACATTTATCCCGAGCCGGACGCTTCTACGGAAACCCGGCTGTGGGCCTGCCGCTGTCCGGTTTGCCGGGAAGGATTTCGCAGGCGGTTCAGCGCCGACCTGCCCGACCGGCTGACGGCGCAGGTTCGGCAATACAAGCAAGAGTCGATCGTCGAGTTCACCCGGTTTCTTTGCGATGAAACCAAGGCCAAAGGACTTCAGGCCTCCCTCTGCGTTCTGCCGCTTGAAAACTCCTCCACGGTAAGCGATTGGGACCCGATGGCGGCCATTCCCTCGGTGGACAGCTTCGGCACCGATCCTTACTGGAAGCCGCATGAGCCGCAGGTGGACCGGACCGTCGGCCGGTTTGCAAAAAAAACGGTGGAGTTGGCCCGCAAACACGGGAAGGAACCGCACCTCTGGATCCTCAATTTCAACATCCCGCGCGGCGAGGAGGGGAAGATCCGGCAGGCGATCGAAGCCGGGTGGGCCGAGGGGATTCGTAACTTCGCCGCTTGGAGTTACTATGGTTCGGCCTACATCAATTATCGCGCGCAGGATCCGGCCGCGGTGTGGCACACTTTAAGGGACAGCTACAAAGAGTTACACGGTCGAATTTTACGTTGACAATAGGGTGGACAAAAGCTATTTATAAAACATTATGCGAGTGGCTGAATTGGAAGACCACGCCCTAACCGAACGCGAACGAAAGAACGTTTCCATCCTGGAGGCCATCAAGCGGTACGGCCCCATTTCCCGCACCGACATCTCCAAGCTGACCAAGCTCAACATTGTGACGGTCTCCAACTACGTCAACAATTTCATCGAGCAGGGGATCGTCATCGAGAAGGGACTGGACATCTCTTCCGGCGGGAGGCGTCCCACCATCGTGGTGCTCAATCCGAAGTCCTCCTACGTGGTCGGGATCGACCTGGGGGTTTTCCACATCAACACGGTTTTGGCCGACCTGGAAGGGACGATCATTGCCCATTCCAAGGCGCCGCGTCCTCGCGACAGCGCCGACAACGTGGTGAAGACGCTGATCGAGGAGACCGAGAAGGTGATCGGCTCTTCGAGCGTGGAGGGGAAGAAGATCCGCGGCATCCAGATCGGCGCCTCGGGCGTGATCGACCGGGAGGTCGGCACCGTGCGCTGCACCGAGGGGGTCGCCTCCATTTACGTGCCGGTCACCTCGCTGCTGCAGGACCGGTTCAAGGTCCAAGTCAAGCTGGAGCACGATGTGACGACGGCCGCGTACGGCGAGTGGGCGCTGGGAGCCGGCACCGACGTCGACATCATGCTCTTCATGTACTCCGGAGTCGGCTGCGGCATGATCATCAACGGCGAGATTTACCACGGCATCAGCGGGACCGCCGGCGAGGTTTCGATCAAAGATCAGCTGGACATCGGCGACGTCTGGATCGGCAACATCTCCGCGCTCAAGCCCTGGCCGGCCCATCTGGGGATTCCCAACGAGGCCCGGGAGTCCATTGAAAAAGGGGGCATGTCCAAGATCTCCGAGCTGGTGCAGGGGAAGCTGGACCGGATCACGCTGGAAACGGTCTTCGAAGCCATTAAAGCCGGAGACAAGCTGGCGATCGAAACCGTCCAGCGGGCGGGGGAGCGCCTCGGCGTCCGCGTGGCTTTCCTGATCAATCTGTTGAACCCGGGCGCTGTGGTGATCGGCGGCGGTGTCGAAGCGGCCGGGCCGGTGCTGATCGAGTCGATTAAGAAAATGGTTCGAATGTGCGCGTTCGAGGAAATGGCCAACGCGGTCAAGATCGTTCCCGCCCGCCTGGGCGAGAACTCCGTCGCGTTGGGTGCCGCTTCACTCGTTATCCGCGACGTTTTCGCTGCCGTCTAAAAAAATGCAATACGGACATTTCAGCAAGGACAGCCGTGAATTTATCGTCACTCGTCCGGATACGCCCCGGCCCTGGTTCAACTACCTCTTCAACGACGTTTACCATTGCCTCATTTCGCAGACCGGCGGCGGTTTCTCCTATTATCGGGATCCCAAGTATTACCGCATCCAGCGGTACGACCATTTAAGCTCCGACCGGCCCGGCCGGTATCTCTACCTGAAAGACCCGGTCAAGGGGACGATCTGGACCACCAACTGGCAGCCCAGCCGCAAGGCCCTGCCGAAATGGGAATGCCGGCACGGCCTCGGCTACACGAGAATTCAGTCCACGGCCAATGGCATCGAGAGTGCCATCACCTATTTTGTGGCCAAGGAAGCCCCGGTGGAGCTGTGGCTGGTTTCGGTGAAGAACGTGACGCGCGCGAAGAAAACCGTTCAGGTGGCCCCCTTTGTGGAGCTGGTGGCCGGCGACGTGGCGCTCGAAACGCATTACCGGAACATCCTCTGCTTGTACAACGAAGCTGGGTACGACCCGGCGCTCAAGGCGGTCGTGGCGTTCAAGCACCCGTTCAAGACCTGGCACAAGCCGGGCTACGCGTTTGTCTCCACCTCTTTGCCGGTCGAAAGCTGGGAGTGCCGGCGGGAAAGTTTCGGGGGGCCCTACGGCCATTTGTCGGAGCCGCAGGGGCTCAAGGAAAAGCGGCTTGGCAAGCACCCGGTCCGCGGAGAAGATATGGTGGCGGTTCTTCAGAGCACCCTCCCGCTGAAACCCGGCGAAACCAAGCGGTTCGTCGTCGTGGTCGGCATGACCGAGAACCGTCCGCAGATTCCGGCGCTGGTCCGGGAGGTCCGCTCGGTCCAGGCGGCCGAAGGGGAATTGGAGCGGGTCAAAAACTATTGGAGCGAAGCGCTCAAGGATGTCTGGATCGAAACGCCGGACAAGGATCTCGACCGGATGGTCAATCTCTGGGGCAAATACCAGCTGTTCGCCATCACGCATTGGCGGGGGACTTCCCATTATCACGGCGCCGAAGGGGGGCAGGGTTATCGCGATACCTGCCAGGACGTCGAAGGACTGCTGA
>CAZKNC010000150.1:0-4082 GCA_964553935.1 uncultured Planctomycetia bacterium
CTATTCCTGGGTTTGGGCTCCATCCAGCAGAATCATGGCATCTCCCGGGAAAAGCTGACAGCGCCCCGGCCACTCCGTTTGAAGGATTCCCTGCCGCACCGCCGATTCCGGGATCGGCCGTCCGAATCGCCGCTGGAAAAAAAGCTCGGCCGCGAGCACGGCCGCGCTTGCGTTGGCGACCTGATGCCGTCCCAGAAGGGGAACCCTCAGATCCCGGTAAACCCGAGTCGGAGACGAAAGATCCATCCGGCTCCCTTCCGGCGAAAGACGGAGTCCTTCCGCTCGAATTTCACGGTCTACTTCGCGCAGGGAGATCCCCAGCGAATCAGCCGTCCGGCGGAAAAGAGCCGCCGCTTCATCGGGTTGGGAAGCCATGACCGCCGGCACCCATTTTTTTAAGATGCCGGCTTTTTCCCCCGCGATCTCCCGCAGAGTGCTCCCGAGTATCGACCGATGGTCCAGCCCGATCGGGGTCAGCACAGCCACTTCCGGCTGGAGCACGTTGGTCGCGTCCAGCCGGCCGCCTAACCCTACCTCCACGACCGCGGCCTCAACCTTCCGCCGAGCGAACCAAAGGAAGGCGCAAGCGGTGGTTACCTCAAAATAGGTCAGATCCGGCTCCGCATGCGGCTGGATCGTTTCGACCAGATCCGCAAACTCCTTTTCCGAAATCAAAACCCCGTTGATTTGGAACCTCTCCCGGAGTTCCAAGAGATGCGGAGAGGTGTACAATCCGGTCCGAAAACCGGCCGACTGCAGGATGGAGGCGAGAAAAACGCAAGTGGATCCCTTCCCTTTCGTCCCGGCGACATGCACGGTGGGATATGCGTTGTGCGGGTCGCCCAGCCGGTCCAAAAGACGGAGGACCCGCTCGAGCGAGAAAACCTCTCCGTAACGGTAGGCGGTGGTTTTCTCGTAATTCGCGAAGAATTCCAGGTAAGCCAGCGTTTCTGTGTAATTCATTTCTGACTACTCACGACGGACGGCGGACTACTCACTGACTCAATGTTTAAAGTGCCTCTCTCCCGTCATCAGCATCGGGATCCCTGCTCGATCGGCCACTTCGATCACCGCCGGGTCCTGGACCGAGCCGCCCGGTTGAACGATCGCCCGGATGCCGCCGCGAATCGCCGCTTGCGGCCCATCGGGCTTCGGAAAGAAACCGTCGCTGGCCAGGACCGCCCCCTGGGCGCGCGGACCGGCCTTTTTCAAAGCAAACCGCACGCTGTCCACGCGGCTGCTCTGTCCAACCCCGATCCCGACAGTTTGCTCCTCATGGGCCAGCACGATGGCGTTGGACCGGACGAATCGGGCCACCGTCCAGGCAAAGAACAGGTCTTTCTTCTGCGCTTCGGTCGGCTTCTTGCGGGTGACGGCACGCCACCGGGCCGGCCCGCGGCGGAAGGTATCGGGTTCCTGAACCAAGAGACCCCCGCCGATTTGTTTGAGGTCCAGACAGCGCCGGCCGGTTTTAAACTCGGCCGCCGGCAGTTCCAGAATCCGGAGATTTTTCTTGGCTTCGAGCAGACGCAGAGCGTCCGGGCGGACACCGGGCGCTACCACGCATTCCAGGAAACCGCAGGCCAGAACCGCCTGCGCCGTTTTCCGGTCCATCGGCCGGTTGAGTCCGAGGATTCCGCCGAACGAAGAAAGGGGGTCGCACGCGTACGCCCGTCCAATCGCCTGAGCAATGGAATCGGCCGCGGCGATCCCGCAAGGGTTGTTGTGCTTCACGAAGACGGCGGTGGGCCGCCGGAACGCCGCGACCATCTGCAAAGCAGCGTCCAAATCCAAAAGGTTGTTGAACGACAGCTTCTTGCCGTGGAGCTGCCGGGCGGAGGCCAGGCCGCTTAAACCCCCGTCCACCTCCGGCCACTGGTACCAGGCCCCGGTTTGATGAGGATTCTCGCCGTAGCGAAGCGGCTGGCGCTGCAGCGCGCCCAGCACCATCCGCTGGGGCCACTCCAGTCTTTTCGCTTTTCCTTTGGGCGAAAAACGATGGGCCAGCGCCTGATGGATGACACTGTCGTAGTAAGCGGTTTCCGAAAAGGCCTCCTGCGCCAATCGCCTCCGCGTCGGTTCGGAAAGAGCGCCCTTGCCCCGCTCCATCTCCTCCAGGACCGACGAATATTGCGCCGGCCGGCACACCACGCCGACCGACTGGAAATTTTTGGCCGCCGACCGGATCAGTGCAACCCCTCCGATGTCAATCTGCTCGATCAGCTCGGACAAAGCGGCGTTTTTTTTCTTGGCCGCCGCTTCAAAGGGATACAGGTTCACCACCACCAGATCAATCGGAGTAATCCCGAGCCGCTTGGTCTTGGCCCGGTGTTCCGGATTGCCGCGATCCGCTAGGATGCCGCCATGCACTTTCGGATGGAGAGTTTTTACGCGGCCGCTTAAAATCTCCGGGAATCCGGTAAAGTCGGCGATCTCTTTCACGGGAATCCCTTGTCCGCGCAGGAGCTTCGCGGTTCCTCCGGTGGAGAGAATCTCCGCTCCCAAGCGGCGCAGGCCCCGGGCAAATGGAATCAGGCCCTCTTTCTCGGAGACGCTGATCAGAGCCCGTCGAATCTTCATCACCGTTTACCTCTCATGGATCACCGCCTTCTGCAGACGGCGGGTCATCGTCCCCGGAACCCGGCTGCCGATCCGGCGGCCATCCACTTCGCGAATAGGAAGAACGTCCATCAGTACGTTGGTCAAAAAAGCCTCCTCGGCGTTAAACAGATCATGGCGAGTCACCGGAACCTGTTGAACCGGAATCTTAAGCCGCCGCGCGGCGGCAAGCACCCGGTGCCGCGTCACTCCCTCCAAGACACCCAGCCAGCCCGGCGGGGTCGTAAGAACGCCCTGCCGGACCAGGAACAGGTTGCTGACGGTTCCCTCGGTCAGGAATCCATGCCGGCCGATTCGGAGCACCTCCGCGCCGGCGGCCACTTCCATTCGAGCCAAAACACTGCTCAACCGTTCCGACGATTTAACCTGACCCAATCCGGTTTCAGATATCGGCCACCGGCTGGCGGCCGTGCGGATCCGGACCCCCCGGCGATGCTGAGCGGTGGAATACGGAAGGCCTTCCCGGCGATGAACCAGCACGCGAGGTCTGCCTTCCCGTCGAACCGCGACCCGAACATATCCGGCCGACAAGTCTCGGGCCTCCCGAAGGAGTCGGGTTCGAACTTCTTTCTCATCCCAGTCGACGATCCCCAGCGTTTTCAGCGAAGAACGGAGGCGCTTCATGTGTTCGCTCAAACGGAGGATCTTTCCCTTCTCAACGCGGCAGGTTTCGAACGCCCCGTCGTCAAACCAAGACTTTTTCATGGAGGATCTCCAAAACCGCCTGGGCCTTGTGAAGCGTCTCCTCATATTCCCGCGAGGGATCCGAATCGGCCACGATCCCGGCTCCGGCCTGAAAATAAAGCCGGCCTCCCCGGACGACCGCGGTCCGAATCAGGATATTCAGATACAGACCGCCGCCGTCGCTGATGTAACCGAACGAACCGGTGTAAAGCTGACGCCGGACCGGCTCCAGCCGCTCGATGATCTCCATACATCGGATCTTCGGACAGCCGGTAATGGTCCCGCCCGGAAACAGCGCCCGGACCGCCTGCGAGAACCCCGCGTCGGGCCGCAGCCGGCCCCGCACGTTGGAAACAATATGAATCACATGCGAATACTCTTCCAATCCCATGAAGGCATCCACCCGGACCGACCCGTACCGGCAGATCCGGCCCAGATCGTTGCGTTCCAGATCCACCAGCATCAGATGTTCCGCCCGTTCTTTCTCGTTGAACAGAAGCTCCTGCCGAAGCCGGGCTGTTTCAACGGCACTGCGGCCGCGCGGCCGGGTTCCGGCGATCGGACGGGTTTCAGCCCACCCTCCGCCAAGGCGAAGAAGCCGTTCTGGGGAAGCTGAAACAATTTGGAGTCCGCCGCCGGGAATGGAGAAATCGGCGTAAACGGAAAAAGGGGAAGGGTTGATTCGCGTCAGTTTCCGGTACATCTCCCACGGCGTTTCGGAAAGCGGGACGTCGAACCGCTGAGACAGATTGGCTTGATAAATTTCCCCGGAGGCGATG
>CAZKNC010000151.1:0-4057 GCA_964553935.1 uncultured Planctomycetia bacterium
AGAAAAAGTGATCCGTCTTCCGGAGAATCCGACCTCGCTGCCACGGCCTTCGCTGAGGGGCTGGTTCTCGAGCGCTTCGGCCGTCTCCTGGGAAGCCCGGCCGTCAGCTACCGATGTCGTGATTCTGTGTGGAGGCCGAGGGACCCGGCTCAAATCCCTCACTGCAGCTACACCCAAACCGCTGCTGCCGGTCGGCGATCAGCCGTTTCTGCTTAAACTGCTTCTTCGTTTGAAGCAGGAAGGTTTTCAGCGGATCCTTCTGGCGGCCCATTATCTGCCGAACCAATTCGAACTTTTCTTGGAGAAGTATCGTTCTCAATTGCCCGAAGTCCGCTTGATCGTGGAAGGATCTCCGTTGGGCACCGGCGGAGCGCTCCGGCACGCGATCGATTCCGTGATCACGTCTCAGTTCGTGGTGCTAAAGGGGGACACCTGGGTGGAGCAGCGGCTTCAGCGGGTATTGTCTGAACATCAGCAGTCGGATCGGGATTTCACGGTGATCGCGGTTCAGGCCGGCTCGGTAGAGGGGGAGGCCCTCAAAAAAGGGGTCTGGCGCATCGGCTCGGGCGGGCAGGTTCTTGGATTTGACACGCAGGAAATGGTTTCCGAAGGGTGGGTCAACGCCGGCTGTTATGTGCTGAGCCGTTCGATGGTTGGCTCCTGGCCGGTCGGTTCTTATAGTCTGGAAACCAATTTGCCGGTCTTGCTGAACGGGCGCAAGAGCGGCGTTTTTTGTTCCGAGGGACGTCTGCTGGACATTGGAACCCCGCAGACGTATGAGCGGGCGGGCAGGGTCTTGTGTTCTTATGAAGGAGCGCTTTCATGAAAGATGCTGCGGTCGCGGCACCGGCGAAGTCTTCCTATCGAATCACGTTCGGCCACATCGAGGTCGGTGCCACCGGCCGCCGTTGGCTGAACGAAGCGCTCGACCGGAACTGGGTTTCGGAAGGCCCGAACGTCCAGCGGTTTGAGCGGGAGTTCGCCGCCAAGTTCGGTTATCCCCACGCCGTCGCGGTCAGTTCCGGCACGGATGCCGGCATCGTCGCGATGTCCGCGTTGATGGACCGCGGCGCTCAGCGCGGCGACGAAGTGATCACGCCGGCATTGGCATTCGTGGCGACGGGCAACTGCATTCTGGCCGCCGGCCTGACCCCGAAATTCGTAGACGTGGAGCTCGACACCCTCAACATCGATCCCGCCCGGATTGAAGCGGCCATCACGCCCAAGACCCGCGCGATCCAGGTGGTCCATACGATGGGCAAGCCCTGCAAGATGGACCCCATCCTCCGGATCGCCCGCAAACACCACCTCACCGTCATCGAAGACACCTGCGAAGCGCACGGCGCCACGCTGAACGGAAAGGTGGTCGGCTCCTTCGGGGCCATGGGATTGTTCAGTTTTTACGCGGCCCACATGATCTGCAGCGGCGAGGGGGGAATGATCTCGGCTCAGGACGCGGAATGGGCCGGATTGTGCCGCTCCATCCGCAGCCACGGCCGCCGCGGCGGGCAGCTGTACTTCCATTTCGACCGGGTCGGTTACAACTCCAAAATGAATGATTTGGAAGCGGCGATTGGGCTGGAAGGGTTGGAGAATTTTGAAGCCACCTTCCAGGTCCGCCGGGTTTATCTGGCCCGTCTCTGGGAACTGCTCAAGCCGTTGGAAGACCGGGTGATCCTGTACCCGGACGGCCCCGGAGAGGTGACCTGTCCCCATGCGTTCCCGCTGGTGCTCCGGGATCCGAAACAATCCATTGAAGGGCTTTACCAGCATTTGGAAAACAAGGGGATCCAGTGCAAAACGCTGTTCGGTTCCTTGCCGGTCCAGCACGGCGCGTTCCATTTTCTCGGCTACAAACCAGGGAGTTTTCCGGTGGCGGAGCGGATCGGCACCACCGGACTTCATTTCGGCGTTCACCAATACCTGACGGAAGAAGACATCGACTATGCTGCGGAATGCGTCCGGTCCTACTTCGCCTGAATCGCTGACGGCGTCGGACCACCTGCGTCTTTACCGGAATCTTCTCTTGGCCCGGCAGGCCGAGGAGAGGATCCGCAAGGAATATTCCCGGGACGAGATGAAGACGCCGGTCCATTTGGGGATCGGGCAGGAGGCGATTCCGGTCGGAGTCTGTGGAGCGATCCCCTTCGGCTCCAAGGCGTTCGGTACCTATCGGAACCATGCGCTCTATCTGGCGATGACCGGCGACGTCGCCGGGTTCTTCGGTGAGCTGTACGGGCGGGTCACCGGTCCGGGCAAAGGCAAAGCCGGCTCCATGCACATCTCTTTTCCTGAAAAAGGGCTGATCGCCACCTCCGCGGTGGTGGCCACCACCATTCCGCTGGCCGTCGGGGCCGCGCTCGCCAATGCCTACCGGAAGAGTTCCGATCTGGTCGTGGTGTTTTTCGGTGATGGAGCGGTAGAGGAGGGTGTTTTCTGGGAAAGCGTGAACTTCGCCTGCCTGCGCCGCCTCCGGATCCTCTTCGTTTGCGAAGACAACGGCCTGGCCATCCATACGGCCACGTCTCAGCGCCAGGGATTCCGCTCGATTCCCGAGGCGCTCAGCGGATTTCAGTGCCACGCGATGAGCGGCGACGGGTGCGACTTGAAGGAAGTCGTCTCGCTGACGCGCCAGATGCTCACGGCGATGGAGGAGGATTCTAAACCCGGTTTCCTGCATTTCAGCTACCTTCGGTTCCTGGAGCATGTCGGCCCGCGCGAAGATTTCGAGGTGGGATACCGCCGCCGGCCTACGCCCGAGGAGATGGAGCGGCTGGACCCGGTGGTCCGGTTCGAAAAGTTCCTGCGCGAGAACGGCACGGCCGCTGAAGAATTGGCCAAGATCAAGCAGGAGATTGACGGCGAAATCGACCGGGCCGTGACCGCGGCCCGCCGGGCGCCGTTTGCTCCGCCCTCCGAACTTTACACGGATCTCTTTGCGTGAAAACCGCCCTTTCGTTCCGGCAGGCGCTGGCGCTGGCGCTCAAGCACGAGATGGAGTCGGATCCTTCGGTTTTCGTTTTCGGCCTCGATGTGCCGGACCATAAAAAGATTTTCGGCAGCACCGCCGGGTTGGTGGAGCAGTTTGGAGAGAGCCGTTGTTTCGGCACGCCGCTGTCCGAGGAAGCGATGACCGGTGTGGCGCTGGGAGCGGCGTTGTCCGGTCTGCGCCCGGTCCACGTGCACATTCGCGCCGACTTCATGCTGCTGGGGATGAACCAGATCATCAACATGGTTTCCAACCTTCGGTACATGAGCGGCGGCCGGCTCCGCGTTCCGCTGGTGATCCGCGCCGTGATCGGAAAAGGGTGGGGGCAGTCGGCTCAGCACAGCAAATCCCTGCACGGAATGTTCGCCCACATCCCCGGACTGAAAGTCATCCTTCCCACCACGCCGCAGGACGCTTACAGTTTGCTGCGCACCTCGATTCAAGACAACAACCCGGTCATTTTCCTGGAGCATCGCTGGCTGTACGACGTGATGGGAGAGGTGGACGACCAGCAGAAGATCCCGCTTGGGATCCCGGCGGTTCGCCGGACCGGAGACGCGCTGACCGTGGTCTCCACCAGCTGGATGACCGTTGAAGCGATGAAGGCGGCTGAGGTGATGGCCCGCCGGGGAGTGGAGCTGGAGGTCGTCGATGTCCGGTCGATCGCTCCGCTGGGAGAAGCGCCCATCCTGGATTCGGTTCGGAAAACCAAGCACTGCATCGTCGCTGATTACGACTGGGCGTTCTGCGGTTTCAGCGCCGAGCTGGCCGCGTTGATCGGCCACCGGTGTTTCGGGCAGCTGAAGAAACCGGTGGAGCGGCTCGGTTTCGCCCACGTGCCGTGTCCGACCACCCGCCCGCTGGAAAACCAATTCTATCCCTCCGCGGTCAGCATCATCCGGACGGCCGAGCGGATGCTCAAGCTGGACGAGGCCGATCTTTCGACCGAAACCTTTTACAGCTACGAGAACAACTTCAAGGGGCCTTTTTAACGTGAAAGTTCTTCTGTTCGGCGGATCAGGATTGCTGGGGTCGGAACTGCAGGCATTGCTGCAGAGCCGAGGCGAT
>CAZKNC010000152.1:0-4054 GCA_964553935.1 uncultured Planctomycetia bacterium
ACGCCGCGCAGTTAGTCCGGCGGCATTTGGCCGGTCGGAAGAAGGAACACTTTTTGCTGATCCTGCTCGATTCACGCCACCGGGTGCTCAAGGCGGCGCCGGTCTCGGTCGGATCGCTCGACATGAGCGTGGTTCATCCGCGCGAAACATTCCGAGAGGCGATCACCGCGGGTGCCGCGGCGATTTTGCTGGCGCACAACCACCCTTCCGGCGATCCAGCGCCCAGCGAGCAGGATCTGCAGCTGACTCGCCGGCTGGTGGAAGCCGGCCGCTTGCTCGGGATTCCGGTGCTGGACCATCTGATCGTTGGAAACGGCGAGCCGCTCAGTCTTCGAGCCGGCGGCTGGATCGGGGAAGAATAAGGATGCCGACCCGCCATTACGCGCTCAAAAAAGATCCCCGGGAAGAATCGCGGGAACCGGCCGATCCGTTCGCCGCCGAAACCCCGGTGCGAAAAACCTTCACAGTGTCCGAGATCGCCGCGCAGGTTCACCGTCTGTTTGAAGAGACCTTCGCGTACAACCTCTATGTTGAAGGAGAGATCTCCGATCCGAAGGCCTATCCCAGCGGACACCTCTATTTCGGATTGAAGGACGCCAACGCTTCCTTGAAAGCGGTCATGTGGCGGGACAGCGCGCGCCGGATGCGGTTTACGCCCGAGCAGGGACTGCAGGTCATCTGCTGCGGGCGCCTGACGTTCTATTCGCCTCGCGGAGAGGTCAAGCTGGAAGTGCTCTCCATGGAGCCCAAAGGGATGGGAGCGCTTCAGCTGGCCTTTGAACAGCTCAAGGAAAAACTTCAAAAAGAAGGACTGTTCGCCGGGGAGCGGAAACGGCCTCTGCCGGTTTTTCCGGAGAGGATCGGGATCGTCACCTCTCCGCAAGGCGCGGCGATCGACGATATGCTCCGGATCCTGCGCGGACAGGCGCAGGTATTCCTGCGGCCGGTCCGCGTGCAGGGAGACGCCGCGGCCGAAGCCATCGCCGCCGGGATCTGCCAGCTCAACACCTTGGAAGGGCTGGATCTCATCATTGCCGGCCGGGGCGGCGGGTCGATCGAGGATCTTTGGGCGTTCAACGAAGAAACGGTTGCTCGATCGATTTTTGCTTCCCGCCTGCCGGTGATCTCCGCCGTGGGGCATGAAAAAGACTGGACCATCGCCGATCTGGTGGCCGATGTTCGGGCACCCACGCCGACCAAAGCGGCCGAGATCGTGCTGACTCAGCGCCGGGGCGCGCTGGATCGCCTGGCGGCGCTGCTCGAAGAGCCGGCGTTCGTTCAACCCGACGAATGGCTGCAGGAACTTTCGGAAAAAACAGAAGAACTCGGAGTGGAATTGATAACCGGATTGGAGCAGCCGTTCCTCTCTGCGGCGCATCGGATCAAGGCCCTGCACGGCGATCTGCTTGGCTGCTCGCCGCAGGCGATGATCCTGCATCAGGCGGAGCGGCTGCGCCGCCTGCAGGGAACGCTCTCTGCCGGCATGGCGCACCAGCTGCGGCAAACGGCCGACCGGGTCCACGGATTCGCCGGCCGGCTCCATGCGCTGAGCCCCCTGGCCGTACTGGACCGGGGTTATTCCATCACGTTCGATGAGGCGGGGCGAATCGTCAAAGAAAGCAAACAGGTTCAGGTGGGTGACCGCGTGAAGACCCGGCTGGCCCGCGGCCAAATGACCAGCCGGGTTGAGGAAATCAGTGAAAAGTGAAGAGTTAAAAGTGAAGAGAGGTTAGAGATGGCGGCTAAAAACAAGGGATCGTTCGAGAGTTCTCTGGAACGGCTGGAGGCGATCGTGGAGGAACTGCAGTCGACGGAGCTTCCGCTTGAGGCGCGCCTCAAACGATTTGAGGAGGGGGTGGCGCTCGTGCGGGAGTGCAAGAAAGCGCTGGAGACCGCCACCAAAAAAGTGGAGGTGCTCGTGAAATCCTCCGGCGGAAAACTGGAAACCCGGCTATTCGATGAAGTGCGGGAACGGCTCCGGGAAACCTCTTCGGGCGAATACGAGGCGGAGAACGCCGCCGACTGACCATGGTCCGCACACGGTTCGCGCCCAGCCCGACCGGTTTCCTGCATGTGGGGTCCGCCCGGACCGCGCTGTTCAACTGGCTGTATGCTCGGCACGAGGGCGGGAAATTCCTCCTGCGAATCGAAGACACCGACGCCGCCCGCTCGAAGGCGGAGTTCCTGGAGGAAATTTTGGATTCGCTCCGCTGGCTGGGACTCCACTGGGACGGCGGAATAGAATTCCAGAGCAAGCGGTTTGACCAATACCGGGCCGCAGCCGACCGGCTCTTAGCGGAGGGACTGGCGAAAAAAGACGGCCAGGCGGTCATCTTTCCGGTGACACCCGGCGAGGTCATCTCGTTCGACGACGTGATTCACGGCCAGATCCAGATCAACACGCTGGAGATCAAAGACCAAGTGCTGATGAAGTCCGACGGCACCCCCACCTATAACTTCGCCTGTGTCGTGGATGATTCGGAATTCGGGCTCACCCACGTGATTCGCGGCGACGACCATATCGCCAACACGCCCAAACAGCTTTTACTCTATCGCGCGCTCCAGCTCGCGCCGCCGAAGTTCGTGCACATCCCCTTGATTTTGGGCACCGACCGTTCCCGACTGTCCAAGCGCCATGGGGCGACCTCGCTGCGCGAGTACCGCGCCAGGGGTTTCCTTCCTGAAGCGATGGTCAATTTTCTCTCTCTGCTGGGCTGGTCGCCGGGCGGAGACCGAGAGATTCTTCCTCTGCCGGAGATCGTCAAAGAGTTCACGCTGGAGCGGATCGGCAAGACGGGCGCCATGTTCGACTTCCAGAAGCTCCTTTGGATGAACAGCCAGTACTTGAAAGAGGCCTCGCTGGAGCAGCTGCTTCCGCTGGTTCAAGAGAAGCTGAAGGAAAAAGGATGGTGGTCCGACCGGCTGGATCCCCAGTGGATCAACCAGGTCGTGGAGTTGTACAAGAGCCGGGCGGAGACCGTTGAAGACCTTTGTGGTCAATGCCAGGGGCTTTTCACGGAGGAGATCCCTTTTGATTCCGAAGCGGTCGCCGCGCGGCTTAAACAGGCGGGCGCGCAGGAACGGCTGTCGAAATTCGCCGACCGGCTTGATAAACTGTCCGATTGGACCGCGGCGTCCATTGAGTCTGCCTGCCGGGAGCTGGCGGGGGAGCTCAAAGTCAAAGCGGCCGATCTCATCCACCCGGCTCGGGTGGCTGTGACCGGCCGGTCCGTAGGGCCGTCGTTGTTCCACGTTCTGGAAGTCGCGGGCCGTCCGCGGGTGATTCCGCGCCTGCGTCAGGCGGCATCAACGTTGTGTGTCACCTAAAATAAACGGGGAGGGTTGTCTTAAAATGCGACGCGATTGGATGAAGCTCGTTCTGGCTTTTTCCGTGGTGTTCAGCGCTTTTCCGGTGCTGGCCGAAGAGACTCCCGACATGACGGCAGCTCCCGCCGTTGCTTCACTGGACGACCGGCTGGGCGGAGAACCGGCCGTTACGGCCGTCGTGGATGAGTTTGTCAACCTGGCCGCCGCGGACCCCGCGGTGAATTTCGTTCGGGTGGGCAAGAAGCGCACGTGGGATCCCACCCCGGAAAACGTCGAGAAGCTGAAGAAGCATCTCACGCAGTTCGTCTGTTCGGTGGCCGGCGGCCCCCAGACGTACGAAGGGCAGGACATGAAAACCGCCCATCAGGATATGGAAATCACCGACGCGGAATTCAACGCGATCGCGGTGGATTTGGTGGCCGCGTTAGCCAAGTTCAATGTTCCGCAGCAGGAACAGAATGAGCTTCTGGCTGCCGTGGAAACGACCCGCGGCAGCATCGTCGAGGCGCAGGAAGCCCCGACCGCTTAAGATCGTCCCGTCTTATTGCCCTGTGGTGTAACATCCGCTAAAAGTGTTCTGGTCGCCTCACTTGCGGCGACCGTGGTAAGAAAGTCCTGGAATGCGATGAGCAGGAGCATTGCAGGACGGTAGCACGGTCCTTATTGCCCTGTGGTGTAACGGTAGCACAGCAGATTCTGGATCTGCTTGTCTAGGTTCGAATCCTAG